>JAYGDG010000208.1:0-11027 GCA_046583015.1 Pirellulaceae bacterium
TGTGGTTCGCAAACTGCCACGGAAAGCCCGTGTGGGCTAGACATCCCGCCGGAAGCTGACAAACTAGACGCTTCCCTAATGCTCACCTTACCACTCCCGGGAGCCTGCCTTATGGACGTCGCCTTGATCGCACCGGAAGCCTTCCTGCATCAGGACGATGCGCCGTACGTCAAGAATATTCGGCAAGCCGGCATGGACGTCATCTATCCCGATGACCCGACATTTACCCGCGGTCACAAAACCGAAGGGGAGACCATCGAACAGCTCAGCAAGTGCCAGGCGATCCTTGCCGGCGGAGAGCATTTCACTGAAACCGTACTGGCCGCATTACCCCAGCTGCGCGTGATTGCCCGCTGCGGCGTGGGCTATGACCGAGTCGACGTTGATGCGGCCACTCGCCACGGTGTCGCAGTCACCATCACGCCGACAGCCAACCATGAATCAGTCGCTGAACACGCCTTTTCGCTGATGTTTGCCGTTGCCAAGTCGGTGATGAGCAGTGACCGGAGCATGCGGACAGGTAACTGGAACCAGACCAGCACACTTCCCATTCGAGGGCAAACGCTGGGCATCCTGGGCCTGGGCCGTATCGGCCGCAGCGTGGCCGTGCGGGCTAACGCGCTCGGGATGAAAGTCCTGGCCCACGACGCGTTCCCCAATGAGAGTTTTGCCCAGGAGCATGGAGTTCAACTGGTCGACTTCGACACCCTGCTGGCCCAGTCCGATTACCTGACGATCCATTGTCCTCTCAATGATGATACGCAGGGACTCTTCAACCGGGAAACGCTGGGCCAAATGAAAGCAGGCAGCGTGCTGGTCAATACGGCACGCGGCCCCCTGGTCGTGGAAGCTGACCTGATCGACGCCCTCGAAGCGGGCCATATCTACGGAGCAGGATTGGACGTTTTCGAACAGGAGCCGATTGATCCGCAAAACAAACTGTTGCAAATGGACCAGGTCGTTAGCACACCCCACGTAGGAAGTGGTGACTGGCTCTCCCGGCTGAACATGGGCATCGAAGCAGCCGACTGCATCGTCAAGCTGCATCGCAACGAGTGGCCGGAGGGTGCCGTGGTCAATACCAGCCTGCGCGATGGATGGAAGTGGTAGCGACTCGCAACAGGCAGACCTGGAACCAACACCACTTCTCCCTGCCTTACTGTCGCCGACTGGCGATTTCTCCACCGTTAAGTGTTGCCAGGCCACGAAAGATATAGTTGTCGATCTCGGTGGTCAGCATCTGGACCCCGCCGTCCCCAAACAGAAACATGGAGCCTCCCTTGTGATAACTGCTGAAATCATCCACGTGAAAATGAGCATTCCCGGGAGGATGATCAGCAATTCCCAATACTCGGGCAAAGGCATCCTGGCCGCCTGGAATGACACCAGTCCAAGTCGAGTAACCCCACTTCGAAGACCGCTCACCGACGATAATGGTGTTCGTCATGCCGTCCACGAATCGATTGAAACGAATGTGGCTATTGTGAAAAAAAGCACCATCGCTGCGACAAATCTGTCCCGGTCGTAGTCTTTGACAGGTATGCAATTCACGGGTTCCAAAGCAGGCTACGTAATTGGCAACAGCCAGTTCTGCAATGGTCTTGTTAGAATTACCCTGTGCCTTCAGGTAAAAATGCGTATCAGCCGCATCGGAAGGGCAAATGTAGTTCTCCACCCGGTGCATACGAACACGGTTGTGGTAACTATGCATAATAGGAAGAGCGAAGTTAATTTCTGTATTGACGATATTCTGCTCTTCCAAGTAGGGCAACAACATAGTACCCCAGGCAAAACCACTAGGTCCCTTGGCCCACGGCGCACCGGACGCAGGATGCGTGCCAATCCAGCCTGGTGGCAACCCGCGCGTCGTATCATGGTACATGTGCAGCGCAAGGCCGATCTGCCGCAGGTTATTACTGCACCAGAGTCGCCTGGCCGCTTCCCTGGCCGACTGAACCGCTGGCAGGAGTAAACTCATCAGCAAGCTGATGATGGAAATCACCACCAGTAATTCGATAAGAGTAAAACCATCTTTTGTTTCGGTTCGCATTGTCTTCTCTTAGTTCTAGTGCTTCCCTGATGGTGATTGTATCAACTATTCGAAAACCGGCGCTAAGTACAGCGCCGCAATGCTGACTCCCAGTTGTCCAGGCTTTATTGTAAATTCTTTTTTCTCACCCTGTCTTTCGATCACCAGCAGAATCTTCTCTTTCCTTTGCTGCACAGCAGCTGCCACCGCCGCTCTTAACCCTGTCGGAGTGGTAATCGGCTGCCCGTTGTAACTGACCACGATGTCTTTTAACTGCAAACCGACCCCGGCAGCCTGGCTGCCAGGTACCACGCGTATGACTTCGATCTGGAACTGGACAAGTTTCGCCCTGGTCGCAGCGAGATTCAATTCATCGCCTGGTTCTCGACCTGTGTAAGCAGCCGGATCACGACCTTCCCGCAGGGCCTTACGTCGCAATACTTCCTTAACGGCCCGGTAACAGTTAATCAGACCATGCCCGGTTTGACCATCAATTCCTTGCTGGGCCACGTCGCTCGCCGTCGTGGTAATGATTTGCTTCAGGTCCCAGGGAAGTAAATCCGGGTCTGCCGACAGCATCAGGGCGATGGTGCCACAAAACATGGGGCCTGCGAATGAATTGCCATTGAGGGCGACTGGCTGTACCGAACCATCTCTCTGCAACAACGGCAGTCCAAAATTAAAGGCGCAGACTTCGGGCTTCTGGACGAGGCCATCCTGGTAATGTTCCGTATGCCATTTCACCGGGCCTTGACTGGAAAATGCCGTGCGCGTGAAATCACGTTGTATACCAGCAGCTGCAAAAACGACTTCCGGGATATCCTCGGGAGTACGCATCTGCACGGGCAGCTCTGTGTTCTGAGCAAAATTACCAGCTCCGGAAACGAAAAACACTCCGCACAGGGATCCGTGCTCCATCACCTTGCGCCAATGCGACCGATACTCCTGCAGATTTGGTATCGAGAAACTCATGCTGTACGTATCGGCCCCCTGTTCGATGGCCCACTGGATCGCCTGCTCTAACCGCAACGAACCAACCACACCCGCCCATTGCGATTCCGGGGCAATCCCGAACTCGTATGGTTTGCCTGGCACCCCACGGCCACAAACGACCGCAGCGCACATGAAACCATGCATGCCACGTGGAGAGGACGACTTCAACGGTACGGGAACACTGGTCAGAACGGCCGTCTGGCCATCAAAATTGTAACCGTGATAATCATCGACCAGGCCATTCTTGTCGTCATCGATGTTATTTGCCGGAATTTCCCCGGCGTTACGATAGAGATTATCCGTCAAGTTCTCCGAAAAGACGAAGGTGAAATCATGGATGACATTCAGTGTCCCGCGCCCCGTAACTGCATATTGCTTCCAAACACGATCCGCTTGTAACGAACGCACGTACCAGGGATGCTTGTAGCGTCCTGGATCAAAGGGCTGCCGCTCCGAAAGTGCAAAACCTGGTCCGGCAACTGGCCCTGCCGGGCGATTTGCCGGACGTGGCGGACCAGCAAAAATTTTCCTGACCCCGGGAACCGATCGCAAACTCTCCCAATCTTCTTTCACCGTGACGCAGGAAAACCCATTCACAATCCAGTGATCTTCCAACTGACTGATCTTCCCTTCATCAACCAGTTGATCAAGACGCGGCTTTGCCTCTTTCCAAGACCGGGCATGAATCGCTTGCAGCGTTTTCATCGCCGCTTGACCCAACTCACCACGCTGGCGTCCGGAAAACTCTTTCGATCGTCGCAAGTAGGCCTTGCCATCACCGAGCAACTGGTCATCAAACCAAACCGAGACACGCACTCGCCGTTTCTGGCGAAAGCGGTTTTCGAGAGCCGGGTCTGTCCAAATCCCCTGGCCCACCAGTTTCTCGGAGACCAGCAATCCATCCCGCAGGGGCGGAACGCGTCGCACCAGCGGCTGATCGGCCGACAACACGTTAGGGGTCAGCAGCAAAAGCAACAGGCCATAGACTAACCCGAGCAAACAAGTAATAGTCCGCACGATGCAGGCTCCTCAATCACTCAAGGCAATACAAGCTTGTCAGGGAACGCAGGTAAAGCGACTTACCAACCGCTGCCGGCGAAGCCTGGAAACCAGGTCCCAGCTTGCTTTCACCCAACAACTTGAATTCGCTGCCGGCCGCAATGACCGTGACATCCCCTTTCATGCTGGAAAAGTAGATACGACCACCTGCATAAATAGGTGAAGCACGGTATTCGCCCTTGATCCGTTTTTGCCAGACCGTCTTGGCTGTTTTAGCTTCCAGGCAAGTGACGATACCAGCATCATTGACCATGAACAAATGGTCATCGATCAACAGTGGAGAAGGTCGGTTCGGAACGCTCTTTCCAAGATTCCACTCGACATGGGTCTCGGTAATGTCGCCAGACCCATCCGGTCGTACGGCAACCATCGAGAAGGGGCCGGATCCGCCCACGATATAGACCAGTCCATGCCCAAATTGAGGTACCGGCGCTGCATTCATGCCACCGTGATGAACTCTCCACAATTCCTTGCCACTTTGGGGATCATAGGAAACCGTATCCGTCGCACTTGGACTAACGACTTGTTTTCGCCCACCATGTTCAATGAAGCGAGCTGTCGAATAGGCTTTCTTGCGATCTCCGTTATCCGTACCGTAATCAATATTGCGATCTTGTTTCCAAAGAGTCTTGCCACTCTGCTTGTCAAAGGCCACCACGTACTGGAGATCGTAACCGTCGTAGGCAACCACTAGCGAATTGCCGGCAAGGATCGGCGACGAGCCGGGCGCACGCCAATGGTTGCAGGGCAGGTCTCGTCTCGTCCAAAGAACTTTGCCCGTGCCCGTGTCAACACAAGCGGTCCCATAACTGCCAAAATGCAAGTAAACACGCCCCTCTTCAATCACGGGTGTACAGGAAGCATAACTGTTCGTTGGATGACAAAACCGTGGTCGCTCGTTCTCGAACACCAGGATGTCATGAATCTTTTTCCCCGTTTGACGATTCACACAGATAGCCCACATCTGTTTGCCGTCGACTGATGCAGTCGTAACCCAGAGTTGATCTCCCCAAATCACGGGAGAGGACCATCCCTTGCCCCGAATACCAAGCTCCCACTTAATCCGTTCCGTGCCATTCCACTTCACCACAGGATCCGCTTTCTGAGCAATTCCCGTCCCTGCAGGACCCCGAAATTGTGGCCAGCTGTCAGCAGCCTGCAGGCCACTAGCCAGGATTAAGAGTAGCAGGACAGTCACTAAGTTACCTTTCATCGTGGTCTCCCAAAATCATCTCTTAGTTTGCAGCAGTCTAAAGCTCTCACCGATCCACCAGTATTATTCTCGCTTGTATAAGACCTCCCGTCGAGTCCTCCTGTTCTCTACCAACTCACCAACCTGGACTACCAATTGCTGGTCCTTTAACTTGGCCTCCGCATAATCGGGGACCCCCTGGGGGTACACGGCCATCGCTCCAGGACGCACAATCGCCTGACCATTAACTCGCAAGTTGCCAAAAGTGACCAGCACCTTGGGAATTTTCTCGACCGGCTTGCGACGACCATATACTTCGACAAAACTGGCCAGGCGGTGCGAAAGCACCAGCTTCTCTGCCGGAAATCGTAAGGCCCCGACAAATACGTTTTCATCCTTGCTGTGCGAATAAACAAAGGCACCCACCCAGGTGCAAACCTTATCGCCCACCTGCTCCTTGTCCATGCGGACAATCCGATAGGTGTAGCGACCGGGAGTCCACTGGTAAGCGCGACGAACACTGACAAAATCACCCTCGTGACCGGAACTCTGGAAAAACCCACCTACCGCCGGCCGGATCGCATCATGACTGCGCTCGCCCCACATGGACATCAAGAATCCAGGTCCAATCTTGCGAAGCCGCCGATCCCGCTTGGTGTAACCATCCGCCTGGGTCTGCAGCCCACCGTAAAATGCAATGCCATTAAGATGGCCCAGGCCAATCGGAGCAATGTAGAGATTGACGTCAGCTGGCACCAGGTCCTTGATCGTCACGTCAATACTGTAACTCTCGAACGAGACGTCTTTGCCAGTATCCCACCAAATATCAACCAGGTGCCAGGGCATCGACTTGTAACGCTCAGGACCAGCAGGCTCTGCCGCCGAAAGATGGCCCTCGGAAAATCCGACGCCTAACACCAGCAGGAACAAACTCATCAGAAAACGCATCGACTCACCTCCCCTCCACACCCGGAAACTACCTCCTGAATCTGGATTGTAACGTCCTGCCAGGCGATCCCAAAATCAACGTATCCCAAATCAAGTCCTGCCACAGTCGGCCAACGGCAAATCATGACCCTCCAAACCTGCTGACACGGGAGCAACAAAAGCTTGGTTTCCTGCAAAAAACTCCGTAAACAACTCAACCCGTAGAGTTTGCCTAACCGATAGAGATGCTGGTTTTGTGTCGCCACCGTTTTCTTGGATGGAAAGCTAAATCGTGAGAAACACCGCTCTGACCGCATTGATTACTGGTTTGCTAGCAAGTTCTCTGCTTGCACAGCAACCGAGTCGTGTGGTCAAAACGGCTTCTCCAGTGAGGGAAGCCTCTCGGTTGAGCCAACTGAATCAACGGATTCCGGCAAGATCGGTCTCGCTGCAGAAATCGCCTCCTGAAACTCGATTTACACTCGCGCGCGCGGAGGACCTGGCCTTCCGACACAATCCATCGCTGGCCGGGGCAACCGCTCGTGTAGACGCTGCCTGGGGTCGGCTGGTGCAAGCGGGTCTTTATCCCAATACGGTCATTGGTTACCACGCCAATGAAGTTGGCAACCTTGGTGGTCCGGGTGTCCAGGGTGGATTTCTGCGGCAGACAATCATCACCGCTGGCAAGCTGCAATTAGACCGATCGATTGCCGCATACCAGTTGGATAGTGCGGAAGTTGAGTTAACGGCTCTGGAGCAGCGTGTCTTGAACGACGTCCGGATCCGGTACTTTGACATCCTGGTAGCTCAGCGGCGTGTTGAGCTTACTCAAGAGTTAGCTCGCATTGCGGGCGCATTTGTCCAGTCGACTGAAACATTATTAAAGGCGGGCCGCGTCAACGAAAACACCCTGTTGCAAGCCCAGTTGGAATTGGATGGTTCACAAATACTGTTGGACAATGCCACGAACATTCACCGGGAATCGTGGAGGCGTTTGCAATTAGTGCTAGGGAATCCCGGTCTACCACTGCAAAGGGCAGATGGAAACCTGGCTGCGGAAATCCAAGAATTCAACTGGCAGGAAAGTCTGCAGGTTCTATTAACAGATCATCCGGAGATAACGGTTGCCCGCATCGATGTCACCCGGGCCCGGGTGACTCTTCATCGAGCCTGTCGCGAGCGGTACCCGAACATCGATGTCATGCTCAGTGTACGGCATCACAACATTACCTCGGACGATGTGGCCAATATCCAGGTCGGATTTCCGTTACCTTTATTTGATCGCAACCAGGGGAACATTTTCCGGGCCCAGGCAGAGCTATCGGCAGCCGAGAGTCGTATCCAGCAAATCGAGTTAAAACTGGCAGACCAGTTAGCAGCTACTTTTCGTCGTTATGCCAATTCACGTCAACAAGTTGATCGATACGGAGAGCAGATGTTGCCCCGTGCTCGCAAATCGCTGGACTTTGTCACCAAGGGTTACCGTGAGGGTCAGGTCGATTTCCTGACACTACTGACATCTCAACGGACCTATTACCAGGTCACTCTACAGCTCTTGAATGCAAGACGGCAATTGCGTGAAAGTGAAATCCTGATGGCAGGTCAATTACTACGTGACAGCCTACAACTGCGTGCTGCTTATAGTCGTTAGAACCGGACCTGCAGCCTGAAACACCCTGCTACTTCTATTCCAGGATCGATCTGGCTTGACTCCTTGGTACGTCACATCTACTATAAAAACTGGTACTAGCTTTTTACTGGAGACGACCCTGATGTTACGGTTACTGCTTTCTTCAGCATTGATCCTGACGTTGATCAGCTGCCCACTGCGGTGTACTGCCGGGTTGCAGTTGTTCAACGTGCTGAACATCCAGTCATCTGATTCACCGGCAGCGAAAGCTTGCCCTTCCTGCTGCTCAAGATCAGAATCGCAGCCGTCGGAATCTTCTGACAAGTCTTCCTCGGACAGCAATTGTTGTTGCGTCTGTAGCGGTGCAATCATTCTGGTAGAACCTGGCACCAAACTGATGTTTGAACAAGTCGGCCTGTCTTGTATTCTCGACGACATGCATGAAACGATCCAAGTGGGTTCTAGTCATCTCTCGTCACACCATTTCAAGCCAGCGGAATCTAGCGGACGTGTCGTCCGTACCCTGCTGATGTCGTTCTTGTGCTAACTGTTTCTTGCCCTGCAGAAACACACCATTCTACTGTGCGTTTTCTGCAATTGGTCTGTTTCGCTTTTGCGCAGCTGCGTTAAGAGCGAACCACTTTCACGGATGCAATCACATTGCATCACAGGCAATGAATCAAACAGGAAGCATCGGTTATGTTTCGGATAAAATTGCTCCCCTGGGAGTACGGTATCCGCAATTTGTTTCGCCGGCCTTTACGTAGTGGGCTGACCCTGGCAGGTTTGACAATCGTCATCGTGCTGGTTCTTGTCGTGGTTGGCTTTATTCGAGGGCTGGAAAACTCGCTGCGCGTCAGCGGAGATCCCCATGTCGCCCTGGTATTTGCCATGGGGATGGGTGAGAACCTGGAATACTCAGCGATTCCAGTTGCCGCAGCGGATGAAGTAGCCGCGTTGGACATTGTCCAACAGCGGTACCGAGAAAAGTATGCTTCCCAAGAACTGTACCTGGGTACGCAAGTCAAACTGGACAACGATCAAACTGCTCGATTGGGACTTGTGCGCGGTGTCACACGAGCAGCGAGACTGGTCCGACAGCAGGTGGAATTGACTGATGGAAAGTGGCCCGCAACGGATGAAATCCTGGTTGGCCGGCTGGCAGCTACCAAGTTGGGTGCTGAGGACTCGCAACTGGCGATTGGACAACTCGTTTGGCTGGAGGGTCATCAATGGCGCGTGAGCGGGCATTTCTCGGCAGCTGGATCAGTTTTCGAATCGGAATTGTGGTGCCCACTGCTTGACCTGCAAACGGCCATGCAACGTCACGATTTGAGTCTAGTGGCCCTCAGGCTCAATTCTCCAAGTGACTTCAAGTTCCTTGACCTGTTTTGCCAGGAGCGCAACACGCTGGAGATTCGAGCAATCCAGGAGCCGCAGTACTACCAGTCACTGAACCGAGATTATCGCCCGGTCCGCATTTTGGCTTGGGTCGTTGTACTACTGGTTTCCGGAGCAGGCGTGTTTGCTGGACTCAATACGATGTATGCGGCCGTACTGGGGAGAGTCCGCGAGTTGGCTACCTTGCAAACACTTGGTTTTATGCGTATTGCCATCGTCATCAGCTTGGTTCAAGAAGGACTACTCATTGCGATGACATCATCCCTGTTTGCCAGTCTCATTGCCTTGCTGGCCCTTCGTGGCTGGGCCATCAAGTTCACCATGGGCGCATTCCAACTCGGAATAGACCCGACCTGTATCCTGATCGGCTGTGCAACTGGTTGCCTGCTCGGTTTGATCGGATCTCTGCCACCTGCTATCCGCGTGATGCGGTCATCAATCGCAACCAGTCTAAAAGCAATTTAATCCTCAAGAGAAACGGAGAACTAACGAGATGAATAACCTGAAACATCACTGGACGATGATCGTAATCCTGATCGCAACACTCGCTGGGTGTAACAGCAAAAACGAACAAGAAACCACGAACGTTGATGGTTCGCTGTACCGGTTAACCTCGGAACCAAGCGGTGCGATCAGCATCTTGGAATTACGCAATGGTGCTAAGAACAACGATGACGTTGTGGTTGTTGGGCGCATCGGTGGCAGCCGACAACCCTGGATCGAAGGTTTGTCAGCCTTCACGATGATGGACACTTCATTCCCTCCCTGCAACGAACTCCTTGAGGACCAATGCCCCACTCCCTGGGATTACTGTTGCGAGACGGATCTCCCCGACAAGCAAACACTGATCAAGGTTGTCGACGACCAGGGTCAACCGCTGGAGGTTGGCGCCCAAGAATTGTTGGGACTCAAAGAATTACAGACCATCGTGGTACAGGGAAAAGTACAACTCGACCAGGCAGGCAACATGTCCGTTTTGGCCTCGGGAGTCTACATCCGCCGGTAAAATCTGACGGTCCTTCAAATCCATAACAGATAAAGACGATTTACCATGCAAGATAAAATTGACCTGCGAGAACTGGCAGTCGATCGTCCGGACGAGCGAGGTTCGTCGGGCATCCACCATAAACGCCACTTCACGACACGATACGTCGTTCCGGCGATTCTCATTCTTGGCTTTGTCGGGGTACTGGGCTGGTCACTGAAAGACCGCTTGCTCCCTGCCCATAACGTGACGGTCGTACCGGTTCACGTGACACGATCTCAATCGCAACAAGCGGGCACACCGCTCTTCAAGTCGGCTGGCTGGGTCGAACCGCGTCCCACCCCGATTTATGTTCCTGCCCTGGCCGCCGGCGTCGTGAAAAACCTCCTGGTGGTTGAAGACCAGATACTCAAGAAAGGGGATCCTGTCGCCATCCTGGTCAGCGAAGATGCGGATTTGATTCGCAAGCGCGCCCAGGCTGATTTACAGTTGGCCGAAGCCGAACGGAAATCTGCTCAAATCAACTTTGATAAACCGGTCCACTTACAAGCTGCGCTTAGTGAAGCAGAAGCCCAGTTGGCCAAAGCCAACACGGCCCTGGCCAACTTACCTTTTGAAACCGATCGTGCGGAAGCTCGCCTGGAACTTGCCCAGCAAGACCTGCAAGGAAAAAAGAACTCCACCGGCGTAGTTTCAGGCCTGGAAGTTGACGAAGCTCAAAGCGAGGTGAAATCTGCATCAGCACTCGTCCAAGAACTACAAAGCCGGAAAAAGTTCCTGGTCGCTGAACAACAAGCACTCCTGCTTCGTC
>JAYGDG010000231.1:0-5426 GCA_046583015.1 Pirellulaceae bacterium
TGGTTGCAAGATGGCAAAGGAAAAGTTGACCGGTGTTGAGCAGCGAAATTCGAAAAATCCTAGAATTCCAGCGAGGATTTGCTGTGGAGATCCGGCGACTTTTTCTTTTTTTGCCGGTTTCTCTCAGTAGGACTCGTTAAGACGAGCATTGTCCCCGGGCCAGGACCACGTTGGAAACCTTGCGGGCACCCGCCTGATGGAGGATGCGAGCCAGCTCGTTAAGGGTTGCGCCACTGGTCATTACGTCATCCACAACCAGCACATGTTTGCCTTGGACTTGTCGGCGGTTTCTTACACGGAAGGCATTCGAGACGTTCCGAAAGCGTTCTGCTGATGAGAGCGTTCCCTGCTTCTTGGTGAACCTCTTAGAACATAACAGCCGAGAGGCGACGGGTAGCTTAACTTGAGAAACAATTCCCGTTAGCAGTAATTCCGTACTCTGGACTCCACGCTGCCATCGCCGCTTCCAATGTGTCGGTGTGTTGGCAATTAGATTAATTTCTTGAGTTTCTAGCAGGGGGCCAAGTCGCCGACCCATTAAGGCTCCCAGTGACAGGGTTAACGCTTCCTCGGTCGAACGTTTCGATCGTAAGACGGCCTCGCGAAGTTCATCCCGATAGGGTCCCAGTGCCAGGGTGGCATCGAACCATAGTTTTCGCTGACTGCAACCCGGACAGTTAGCAGGCAGCAAGGAAGATTTTTCTCCACGACTCGCTGCCTGGGAAAACAGGCCGCAATGGGGACAACTGGACGTGCGATGCCGCAAGAGAGAGATTTCGCAAGTGGTACAGATCAGGAGGCGGTCTGCCGAACCGTGGCACGCTTGTCGACAACTTGCACAATGAACCGGGAAAACTAATGACTTGGCTGCTTGCCAGCCACGGGTCAAGATAAAGATTTTCTGTTTATGGGGGTGGTTTGTTTGACGGAGAATCTGCCAGCACGGTCTCCCTCGTGGCCTTGGTTTAGCTGAAAGTCTGTTCTTCACCAGGCGGCTTACCCCATTTATCTTGACGCACTTCATGAAACTGACTTATTGTACGCAACTCGCACGTCAAACCAGGTAAATTTATGGCTAGCAGGATGCTTTGATGGATAGGCAGCCAGGGTTCAGCAATCGAGCCGCTTGGGCCGCTGGGCAACCGATCAGCGCTCTGATGTCACAGGCTCTTGCGCATCCGGAATTGATTTCGCTGGCTGCCGGGTTCGTGGATCCCATGACACTGCCCGGGGACCTGGTGCAAGCGGCGCTCGAACGCTTGTTAGCCAGCCCAGAGGCCACACGTACGGCCTTGCAGTATGGGACCACACCCGGAGTGCCGCGGCTGCGGGATTTAATACTGCAGCGACTGTTGTCAGAAGATGGTAACAACTCCAGTTCCGAGTCGCTGTCGATTGACCAGGTAGTTGTGACAGCAGGGAGCAATCAACTTATCCATTTAGTGCTGGAGAGCCTGTTGGATCCGGGAGACATCGTACTTTGTGCGGCTCCTACCTACCTGGTTTTTCTCGGTGTCGTGAGTCAACTTGGAGCCCGTGCCATTGGTGTATCGACCGATGCGGAGGGAATGATCCCGAGTGCCTTGCAGGAGGCTCTGGAGGAGATCGATCGGCAGGGAGAGAAGGATCGCGTTAAGGCGATTTACCTGGTTCCTTATGCGGACAACCCCAGTGGCATCACGATGCCACTACAGCGATCGTCTGAGATTATGGAGATAAGTCGCCAGTGGTCTAGCAAGCCCTTACCAATCCAGCTGATCGCAGACCTGGCCTATCGGGATTTACGTTATTTGGGAGACAATATTGCCAGTATTCGGACACTCGATGAGCGGGGCGACCAGGTGATTTTGGCAGGCACGTTTTCGAAGAGTTTTTCGCCGGGCGTTCGAGTTGGCTGGGGTTTGTTACCAGCGCACCTGGTTGCACCAGTCTGCGATCAAAAAGGTAATATTGATTTCGGGTCACCTAATTTCAACCAGTACTTAATGCTTGATATTCTAGAGCAGGGCTTGCTGGACTCCCACTTGCAAGAGATTTGCGGTCAGTACCAGGTCAAACTGTCTGCTATGCTGGCTGCCAGCGATCGCTGGTTTTCGGATCTGGAGGGTGTGACGTGGCGTGCGCCCAGCGGTGGGCTTTACGTCTGGATGGAAGTTCCGGAGAGGATTGATACGGGACCACAGGGGGCGCTGTTTGAAGCGGCCTCCCGTGAAGGAGTTTTGTACGTGGCCGGTGGGTATTGTTATGCGGCCGAAGGTGAACCGATCCATAGAAATACGATGCGATTGAGTTTTGGTGTGCAGTCGCCCGAGAAGATCGAGCAGGGCATGAAAGCGTTGTCACGAGCATTGAAGTCTGTCATGGGAAATATCGACTGACCGTCGATTGCATGGAGTGAATACTGGATGACCATCTTTGACCGTTACGTATTGCGGTTATTTTGCAAGATCATGCTGGTCTGCTTTGGGAGCCTGCTGGGGCTCTACTTGTTGATTGATGCCGTGGGCAAACTGGATGACTTGCTGGACCTGAGCGGTTCATCGGGAAACCTGTGGACGGTCATGGTCGATTTCTATGCCGGCCGGATATTCTTTTTTTTCGACCAGGTCAGTGCGTTGCTGGCTCTGATTGCGATTGTTTTTACCGTCACCTGGTTGGAAAAGAACAACGAGCTGACTGCGACCCAGGCACTTGGTATTAGTCGCTGGCGGATCGTAAAGCCGCTGGTGATTGCTGCCTGTTTGATCAGTTTGTTGTCGGTCGTTAACCGCGAACTGATGATTCCTGCCTACCGAAGCCAGCTAAGTCGCACGGCTCAGGACTGGGATGGCACCAAGCCGCGTCCGATTTGGCCGCGACATGATGCGCGGACGGATATTCTCATTGGAGGGAAATTTGCCTATACCAAGGATCAGCAGATTTCGCTACCAAACTTCCGCCTGCATGCTCCGATCGGACAGTTTCAGTATCGTCTGGTTGCCAAGCGAGCTCACTATTTGCAGCATTCTCCACAACGTCCAGCGGGGTACTTGTTGAAAGAGGTTAGCGATCCGGACAATTTGGCTGACTTGGACACTGGTTATCTTCAGGACCGAGCGGTGATCTGGAGTCCCAAAGATACGGATTGGCTGCAGCCAGGAGATTGCTTCGTTGCCAGCAACGTACATTTTGACCAGTTGACTGCCGGCAATGCCTGGCACCAGTATACGTCGTCGGCCCAGTTGGTGCGGGAATTGCGCAATGACAGTATTCAACATGGCACGAATGTGCGGGTGACGATTCATCGACGTCTGGTGAAACCGGTCTTGGATATCACGCTGATCTTCCTGGCCCTGCCGCTGATTCTCCGTCGTCGTAAAAAGAACCTTTGGATGGCAGCGGGATCGTGCTTCCTGATGGTGATGATCTTCTATCTGCTGGTGCTGACCTGCCACGCCTTTGGTAACCATGGATTCCTGCTCAGCCCCTCCCTGGCAGCCTGGCTTCCCTTGTTTGTTTTTATACCCACAGCCTATTCGTTGTCCGGGGTGTTTCGCACCTGAATCAGGTAAGGGGGCGCTGGTTCCAGGGAATTGGCATGGTTGGAGACTGGCGATGCCTGTCTCGCCGCTGGTCACAAGGCCGGTCTTTGAACCAGTTGACGATCGCGACCAGCTGCTTGACGGCCTCCTCGTAAGCGAGCTTACCCTTTTCTGCAGTCGCTAGTTCGGCATCTCCCAGCACTCCTGATTCACTGTAACTGCTGGTCCAGGAGACAAGTGCCGCGGCTCCTTTGCCAAACAGATCAGTATAGAGATGCGGAGACTTTTCCTCGTTGAAGCTGATCGTACCACTCTTGATCTTGTCTTCCCGGACATTTTCCCGATCCAGATGGAGATAGACGGACGTTTCCAGTTCCCCGGCGTGGGAACAGCCTCCCGGAAAATGGCTTTCCCGCCAGCCGGGAAGAAAATCTTTGTCAACCGTTAACAGTTGCCACCAGGCTGAAAGAAGACATTCCGCGTCCGTCTCCAAATTCGTCCGCCGGGCTACCAGGTCCAGGTTAGGCATGTTGGAACCGTGACCGTTGAGCAGGTAGATCTTCTTGAAGCCGTGGTAAGCCAGTGACTTAGTGATATCCAGGACATGGTGAATGAAGTGTTGTGTGTCATTATTGATGGTTCCCGGAAAGTCCATCACATGACCCGTGTATCCGTAGCTGACCGTGGGAAGGACCAGCATCTGGGCCGGAATCTGCTGACCCGCGCCGCAGGCAATTTGAGTGGGGCAGACGAGATCCACGTCCAGGGGTAAATGAGGACCATGCTGCTCGACCGCTCCACAGGGGATAACACAGACTTTTCCCAGTTCGACGGCGTCATTAATGTCCGGCCAGGTCAGTTTTTCGTAGCGGTATTCAGTTTCAGCTCGCAGGGCCATGGCGGTTATCTCCAAATTCTATATCTCTGCCGGATTCAGCGATTCGATACGTATTAACGAAGTCCTCGTCTAAGGTAACTCCCAGGCCAGGACGGTCCGGGACGATCATCCAGCCATTTTCTGCCTGGATCGTTTCCTGGGTGAGTTGATGACGCAGTGGCGAGTCTTCCACGCAGTCTTCAAACAGGAAGGCGTCCCGGCAAGTGCTTAACCAGTGCAGGCTGGCAGCTACGGTGATGGGACTCGTGTAGCAGTGATTACACAATCGGGCCCCGATTTCTTCCACCCGCTGCTTAATATACTGGGCGTCTGTGAAACCATTGCGAGACAGGTCGACCTGGTAGATGTCCAGGGCATGACGGTCAATTAAGGCGCGCATCGATTGACGGCCGCATTCTTCCTCGCCAGCTGCAATCGCGACCGGTGAGCGGTCTCGCAGCCAGGCATAACCGTCGACGTCGTCGGGCGAAAGTGGTTCTTCGAGCCAGCGGATGTTACTGTCGGCAAAGGCACAGGCTCGCTGCAAGGCCGTTCGGCAATCCCACACGCAACCAGCGTCGATGAGCAAGGTACCTTCTTCACCCAGCCCACTGCGCGCCCCACGTACCAGCTCCAGGTCGAGGCTCTCTTCCTGTCCCATCGGCTCCCAGCCAAATTTCACCGCCTGGTAACCTGCCTCGCGCCAGCGAACGGCAATCTTTTCCGTTTCCGTTCCATTCTCTCCAAACAGGATTGAAGCATAAGCGAGGATGCGATCGTGCTGCTTTCCGCCTAGCAAACGATGAATCGGCTGCTGGAAATACTTGCCTTTCAAATCCCAGAGTGCCATGTCGATGGCAGCCATGGCTGTAATCGTCACCGAACTGCGGCCAAAGTACATGGTCTGGCGATACATCTTTTGCCACAGTCGCTCCGTCTCGAGAGGATTTTCACCCAGTAGTAACTCGCGTAGCCCGCAGGCGATGTTGTGGCTAAAGGGCGCATCGATAATCGCCTGGACAACTTCC
>JAYGDG010000872.1:0-8604 GCA_046583015.1 Pirellulaceae bacterium
CAGCGGCAAAGCGGTGACGGGCGAAGTGGTAGTCGACCAGCAGGAATCGCGGTGGTCTTTTCAACCAACTCCCGCCTGGCAGGCCGGAGAGTATTACCTGCTCGTCGACAGCGAACTGGAAGACCGTGCTGGCAACAGTATCGGCAGACCCTTTGAAGTGGATGTCTTTCGCCAGGTAGATCCGAAAGTTATCCGCAAGACAATCCGCCTGCCATTTCGCATTGATCGCTAGGGATGGCCGCTAACTCAAACCTTTTTTCCCAGCATCCGGTCCAGCGCATCCGATGTCTGGTAAATGAGCGCTTCGGGATAGTGTTGAAACGGATGAAAATACTCAAACGTCAAGTAGTCCCGGTAACCAACTCGATCTAGTGCCTTGAGTACAGCGGGCCAGTTCGTCGTGCCGTCGAGCAGTGTTCGAAACGTGTGGAGATTGAATTCCTGGGTGCGCTTGTCCCATTCCTTCAAGTGTATATTCTTGATCCGTTTCCCTAAAATGGGAATCCAGTGTTCGGGGAACTGGTACTGCATGATATTGCCCGTATCAAAATGGACTTGCACGTTGTCCGACTTGAAACTATCCACGAACTCAAGCATCTCCTGGGGGCTGTACAGGTAACCATTGGCAAAGATGTTCTCGATATTGAGAGAGACGTTCGCTTTCTCGGCTGCTGGCAGCAACGCCGCGATCGCCTTGCGTGCCCGCCTGTCACAAACGTCATTAGGAACCGGTTCCGCATCTTCGAGCCACGGGATGTAGACCGCTCCGGCAATGGTAAGCAGGTTATCTGTCCCCAGGAGGTTGGCTGCCTTAATCATCTGCAACGCCAGTTCCATGCCCTTCTTGCGGCGCTGGGGATCATTATCAGTCAGTGAGTAGGGCCAATACAGGAACGAGCAGACTCCACTAATCCCAATCCCAATCTTCTCGGCCAGTTTGCGGATATCACGAATCTCCTCGGCTCCGGATTCGGCCGAAAACTCACCTTCCAAGGCAAAGTTAATTTCCACGCCATCAAAACCGGCATCCTTGGCAAGTTGAAAGCAGTCTTTGAGTGACATCTTGTCGGGGTAAGGAAAGGCCCACATGTTAATCGACTTTTTCATGTCGTAACGCTTCGAAGCAGCAGCGGGTGCCGCTTCCTGTTGAGCAGCCGGTGACTCCGCCGGCAGCAGGCCTTGACCGGCCAGGAAAGTCGTTCCGAAAGCAGCCGTATAGGCCAACAACTCTCGGCGTCCCAAAGCACTCGGTGATTGGTCCATGGTCGTTCGTTTCATCGTAAAATCCTTTCTCCCTAATAACGGTTTTCTTCCTGTTTTGAGGTCGTTATCCTGGATTCTCCCACGCTCCTGGCTAGCGGGCGACTTTAGCCCCTAGTCCGGTTCAGAGCGGTTGCATACAATCCTCTCATGACGGCATTTTACCCTGTTCGTTTAGGCCGGCGAAAGGGTCTTCTGTTCAATTGACCTGGCTTCTTCAAACTCTCTGCCGAGATGGCAAACCCGCGATTTTCAACGATGGGAGAAGAGAATTATGTGCTGTTTTTCTCGACCAATTGAGGCTGTTTATAACACGAAAATATTTGCTCGCGGCCTGGCAGGAGTCTCCCAGCAACTGGTCTACAGCATGGGACTCCGCACGCCCTACGATGTGGCGATGATTTTGCCAATTCCGGTTAAACGTGGCAGCGGTGAAAAAGCGGTGCGGTTCATCAGTCTAAAAAAATACCCGAAATTCTTCGAGGATCTGCAAAAAGGATTTCCCCTACCCCGTGGGCAACGCCTGCTGGTCGAAAGCGCAGGCACCGCCACTGACAGCAAGCAACTCGACGTGGTCAAGGTAGGTAATTTCGAGGCCTCATTTGTGCCTACCGTCAAGGACTTCTCACGGCTCGATGAACGATTTCGACTGCCGATGGAGACGTGGCAAAAACTGCCTCGCTATCAGAACTATGGCTTCGTGGTCTTTAAATTCAAGAAGGGTTCTCAACATGTCCACCCGATGGCCTTCGAGTTCCCACGCGAACATCCAAAACGCATCTTCTTCCCGACCGTTCACATTCACGACGGTACGATTGAAGAAGAAGCCAGCTTCGATCACACGCTATTTTGTCAGCTTCCAGAGGACGACGTGGTGATGCTGCGAGGCTGGCGAGAGTCCTACCGGCCCGCCGGGATGTTCATGAACAAGAAGAAATCTCGTGGCCTGATTGACCCCACGGCACATTGCCATCGCTCAAGTTTGACGGGCAAACGCCCAAATGCCGACCTCTGGCTCTAATGACTGCGCCACGCGGTCACAGTCACCTTTGCGAAACCTGAAGCCCATCTGGTACAATGGGTCCGTTCACACCTGCCGTTAGCCTGTCGCCAATCCACAGAGATCGACTGGCTGCGGACTGTTCGGAATCTACCCATGAGATGCCTCGCCTGTTTTTTCTGCTATCGGACCTGGCTGACTCCAAGTCGCAGCGGCCTGGTCATGTTGCCGGTTACCCTCTGGCTGGCACTGCTGGCAGTTACCGGACCGCTTGCTGCCCAGGGTGACCAGGCTGCCACGGTCGATTACACGCGGGACATTCGTCCCCTGCTGGTGCAACACTGCCTGGCCTGTCACGGAGTGAAGAAGCAGGAATCCGGTTTGCGGCTGGATGCTGCCCGCCTGGCTATTGCCGGAGGTGACCAGGGAGTCGCGATCATCCCGGGCAAGAGCGCCGAAAGCCTGCTCGTCAAGGTTTTGCACGGTGAAGGCGACGTATCCGCGATGCCCTACGAGAAACCCTCGCTCAACAAGAAAACAATTGCCTTGATCAGTCGCTGGATTGACCAGGGTGCCAAGTATCCTGAGGATGAACCGATCGCCCAAAAGGCGCGGAGAAAATCCAAACACTGGTCTTTTCAGCCTATTGAAAAGCCACGACCACCCGTGACTCAAGATCGGACCTGGGGCCGCAATGGCATCGATGCCTTTATCCTGGCTCGCTTAGAACGGGAAGGACTATCGCCGTCACCGGAAGCTCCTCGCAGCACCCTGATTCGACGATTGCACCTTGACTTACTCGGTACGCTTCCGTCGGCCGGTGACGTGGAAGCATTCCTAAGCGACGACGCTCCCAATGCCTACGAGAAACTGGTCGACCGCATCCTGGCTTCTCCCCAGTATGGCGAACGTTGGGGGCGTCACTGGCTCGATATCGCCCGCTACGCAGACTCCGACGGATTTACCATCGACAGCGCACGGAAGATTTGGAAATATCGTGACTGGGTAATTGATGCCTTCAATCGCGACTTGCCATTCGACCGTTTTACGATCGAACAGACGGCCGGTGATCTACTACCCACACCAAACCTCTCGCAACTGGTTGCCACCGGTTTTCACCGTAACACCCTCGTCAACCAGGAGGGAGGCACCAATGACGAGCAGTTCCGTGTTGAAGCCGTTGTCGATCGCGTCAACACAACCGGCTCAGTCTTCCTCGGCCTTACGCTTGGTTGCGCCCAGTGTCACACTCATAAATATGATCCGATCACCCAGCGGGACTTTTATCGCTTATATGCCATCTTCAACAACTGCCAGGACAACAATGATGCTAACGGTTCGACCCCCTTAATTTCGGTCCCCACTCCTTACCAGACAGGTCGCCAGGACCAGCTCCAAGAGCAATTGGCCGCTGCCCGCCAACCACTGGAAAGCTACGATAAACAGCTCCTGCAACGGCAACTGGCCTGGGAAAAACAGGTTGCCATGGGGACAGAGCCCAAGTGGACCACCGTAAAGCCGACATACTGGACAACCGCGGAAGGGGCCGTCTTAACACGCCTGGACGACGACTCCCTGTTCGTTGACTTCAGCATTCCACCTAACGACACCTACACGGTCACTGCGGTGGTTCCCACTGGTAACATCAGTGCTTTTCGAATCGAGGCCTTGACCCACGAGGGGCTGCCTAACATGGGACCGGGTCGGGCCTCCAATGGCAATTTTGTCCTTAGTGAAGTAGCAGCCCTCATCTCACCACTAAGCGGGCCTGAATCCAATAAGCAACACGCTACCAACCCAGTCCAAATTGCTCACGCCCTGGCCGACCATTCCCAGTCTGGTTATCCCGCCGCGCATGCCATCGATGGCAAGAAAGAGACCGGCTGGGCCATTAACGTTAAAAGCGGGTCACTGAATGTCGACCGGCAGGCAATCTTCGTCTTGAAAGAACCTGCCAGTAATCCTGAGGGTGCTCGCTTGACGATCACAATGCTGCAGAACAACTCCGCCAAGAACTACCTACTGGGACGGTTTCGCATTTCCGTGACCAGCAGTCCAACTGAGGCACTAACGGTTCCGGATCCTATCCGCAAGATCGCCCAGAAGCCGGCTGATCAGCGCAGCAAGGAAGAGGCCACGCTGATCCAGAACGCCTTCAAGGAGTCGGATTCGGGGCGAGCGCCACTGGCAAACAAGGTGACCGGGCTTACCAGGGACCTGGAAACTCTTAAGAAATCGATTCCCACGACGATGGTCCTGCGTGAGCTGGCCAAGCCGCGCGCCTCGCATATCCAGATCCGTGGCAACTTCCTCGAAAAGGGTGCCCTCGTTACGCCTGGTGTGCCTGAAGTTTTACCACCGCTCAAGGCCGCCAAGGGACCTGGCAATCGACTCGATTTCGCCAACTGGCTGGTGGCCAGCGACAATCCACTGACAGCCCGCGTTACGGTCAATCGATTCTGGCAGCGATTCTTCGGTTTGGGGATCGTGGAAACGGAAAATGACTTTGGAAGCCAGGGGATTGCTCCGGAACATCCGGCTTTACTCGACTGGCTGGCCAGTGAGTTCATCCGGGTTGGTTGGGGAACAAAAGCGGTCCATCGCTTAATGGTGACTTCTTCAACCTATCGCCAGGATTCTCGCATCCGCCCGGAGATTCTAGAGAAGGATCCTCGTAACAAGCTACTGGCTCGCCAGTCCCGTGTTCGGCTGGAAGCTGAAACGATTCGTGATATCGGTTTATCAGCCAGCCGGTTGTTGACCCATCAACTCGGTGGTCCTGGCGTTTATCCGCCACAGCCTGCTGGCATTTACGCTTTGACTCAGCAAAAGAAGTCCTGGCCGGAAAGCCAGGGATCGGCGCGTTACCGCCGCGGGCTCTATATTTACTTTTGGCGCTCCAGTCCCTATCCCTTCCTGCCCACGTTCGATGCGCCTGATGCCACCACCTCCTGCACGCAACGGTCACGCTCCAACACGCCGCTGCAGGCTCTCACGCTGGCCAATGATCGCGTCTTCCTGGAAATGGCGCAGGGACTGGCCGAGAGGATCTTAGCGCTTGGTACCGCAGACGACCAGGCACGAATCCGACATGCCTTCACGCTCTGTTTGTCACGACAACCATCAGACAGGGAGCTCTCCCTGTTGACCAAATTCGTTCACCAGCAACGTGAGCATTTCCGAGCAGCGGAGAAAGATGCCCAGTTAATTGCCCCTGGCCAGGTCCCGGCTGGATCCACGACCGCTGATGCAGCAGCCTGGACCGCCGCGGCTCGAGTCTTACTAAACTTGGACGAGTTCATCACACGAGAATAGACGGATGACACCTGAAACACGAGACCGATGCGCACTCACCAGGCGCCACTTTTTTGCCAGCAGTGGTTTTTCCATTGGTTCGCTAGGCCTGGCATCGATGCTAGCCGGCAACCGGCCTGGGCTGCTGGCCGACGATTCCGTTGACGCGGGAAATAATCCCTTGCACCCACGCCCAGGCCATTTCCCGGCCCGGGCCAAACGGGTGATTTACATGTTCATGGCAGGTGGTCCCAGCCAGCTAGAGTTGTTTGACAACAAGCCGAAGCTGCAAGAGATGGAAGGCCAGGTAATTCCCAATTCCTATGTGAAAGACAAACAATTTGCCTTCCTCAAGAAGGACGCCAAGCTACTGGGAACACGGCGTGTCTTTCGACATTGGGGTGAGTCGGGCGCGCAGATTTCGACACTTTTGCCACATTTAGGATCCGTCGCCGACGACATTGCCATCGTCCGGTCCATGAAAACCGATGTGTTTAATCATGGTCCGGCCAAGCTATTCATGAACACCGGCTTTCAGCGCTTTGGGCGCCCATCCATGGGTGCCTGGGTGACCTATGGCATTGGCAGCGAATCACAAAGCCTGCCCGGCTTCGTCGTACTTCATAGCGGGCCACGTGGCCCGCGCGGGGGCACTCCGCTCTGGGGCAGCGGTTTCCTCCCTAGTACCTACCAGGGCGTTCCCTTCCTCAATGGTATCGATCCAATCCTTAATCTCTCCAATCCGAAGGGAATTTCCAGTCAGCAGCAGCAAGAGTTTTTTAAAACAGTCTCGCAACTGAACCGGCAACGCCTGGAGCAGGTCCAAGACCCTGAAATTGCCACTCGTATTGCCAGTTACGAAATGGCCTATCGGATGCAGACGACCGCACCGGAATTGATGGATTTGAGTCAGGAAAGCAAGGAGACCCTGGAACTCTACGGCGTAGACCCTGCCAAACCGTCATACGCCCGCAATTGTTTGCTGGCTCGCCGCCTTATCGAAAAAGGCACGCGGTTTGTCCAGCTTTACCACACCGATTGGGACCACCATGGTGGACCGGGGGCAAATCTCGGCTCTCCGCTGGACGACCGATGTGCTGAAATTGATCGACCGTCGGTCGCTTTAGTCAAAGATCTCAAGCGGCGTGGTTTACTCGAAGACACCCTGATCATTTGGGGCGGTGAGTTTGGGCGTACTCCACAGGGTGAACCTCGTAATACCATCGGTCGTGATCATCATATCGAAGCCTTTACGATGTGGATGGCTGGCGGCGGAATCAACGCCGGCCAGACGATCGGTGAGACCGACGAACTGGGTTATTATTCGGTCAAAGACCAGGTGCACGTCAACGACCTCCACGCCACCGTGTTACACCTGCTGGGCCTGGACCATCTCAAGCTGACATATCGTTTCCAGGGACGTGACTTCCGTCTCACTGACGTGACCGGAGAACCGGTCCGGGCGCTGATTTCCTGAAACACATCTGCCCAGCCCAGACAGGCCGCCGGCATTGCTCGCTAGAATTGGCTAGCCTGCTGGCGTCTTCATAGCCTTCTGCAACTGACCCCATACCGTGTCAATCACGCCAATATTCTGCTCGTGCTGTTGAGTTGTCTGCCGCCATTTTTCCCGCTGCGCCGCACTCTTCTTCGCTCCTTTAACGATTCGTCGCTGACTTACCAGTTGTCTCTGTAGATGAATCGCTGAGACTAGCACGTCGGTCGAGATGGGATGGCCCATTTTTTCGAGACATCCACCGACCCCTTCCACAAAGAGCCACAAACGCCTTAACTTGTTCTGCATCTTGGCGGGTTCCATGTTAAGCGATTGGCCTTTGATTTCAGCAAGCTCTCGGTCGGCCATCCTGGACAGCAGTAACAATGCCTGCGGAAACTTGTCGGTCATAATCGCAGTACCGGCCAGGCGCATTTCGATGTTGGCCCGGTTTCGCTTGTAGAGCCACCTTAAGACAAGCACGGCCGGAATTCCGACCGCGACCAGCAGGTCCATCAATTCCTTGTTCATAGCTGTCGAGAACCTTCCTGCGTGGTGACTAACCGGTTGCCACAATTACTGGCTCAAATCGTTACTGAGCTGGCGCACCGTCGATCTTAAACTAATGACTAGTCTAAGCTGGGACGCTTACTACGCAACTGCAACACTAATGACTTTTCCTTACCCTTACGTAACACCTTAATCGGCACCCGGTCTCCGTAATTATGATTCATCTGCAGGTACGCATGCATTTGACGGGTGTTCATCTTCTCCCGCTTACCATCCAACTGGACAAGCACATCTCCTAGCCGCACGTCACTTTGCCGGGGTGTCGGATGACGTGAGAACAGAAAAGTCACCTTCAGTCCCAGGGCATCTGGCTGCATGCCAGCACTTCGTTTTTGCGATGCACTCAGTTCCACCGCCCAGAAACCCCCATTAGGACCGGCGATTTCTGTGGACGGCCGCCACCAGGGATCCCCTTCAGTCTGCCAGTTGCCGCTCAGCCGAAGGGTAGTTTCGATAATCGCCCCTTTGCGATTGAGTTGCATTTGCAAGTCAGTCCGTGCCGGAACCCCTTCGAGCACCTGCGAAAAATCTCCCATGGTCAAGACACGTTGACCGGCCACTTTCAGGATCCGATCTTCGGGACGGATATCCGCGCGGGCGGCTGGCGAACCCGGGATAACCCTGGCCACCACGTCCTGGCGACCCGGTTCTGACTGGATCCCGACTCGCTTTGGATCAGGGTACGTAAAAACCAGGTTCTTTTGAAATTTGCCCTGAGTCTGCAGGTGCCGAAGCTGCGCATTTTTCACGTCATGACAATGAATACACTTCTCTTTGCGTGGTGCCAGCATCTTTTTTATCGGGGGAATCGCTTCGGGAGTCCCGAAGGGCGACACGGCTGCGAACCTGTTCACCGGGAGACTCTGCCTGGTTTTGTGCAGTAGCAACACTTGCTGCATAACACGGGCCAACGATTCCTTGCTCAGGTAAGACTCCGCATGGCCATCCCCTCGACCACCATAGCGGGTATAGAAACGGTCCTGTG
>JAYGDG010000360.1:0-11530 GCA_046583015.1 Pirellulaceae bacterium
ATCGAGTCCATTCGATATTCCATGGAGCGAGATCAGTAACTAACGATGCTTCGTGAACAGATCCTGTGGCGATTACCTCGCACTCACACGTGTTTAGGTAACTGGACAAAACTCATGAATACTACACTCCAGTTACGACCCGCTGTCGCCAGTGATCAACAGGGGATCATTGACCTGGTAACCCGGGTCTACGGAGAATACGGAGACTGCATCTGTCTGGAACGGGCGGACAGAGACCTGTTGGATCTGCAGGCAAGTTACTGGGAGCCGGGTGGGGAGTTCGTGGTTCTTGAGCGTGACGGCGTGATCCTGGGAACGCACGCACTGCTGCCACTAGTCGATCAGGACGGTTGCTGCACCTTTCGACGGCTCTACCTGGACGAGTCTTTGCGTGGTCAACAATGGGGCGAGTACTTGATGCAGTGGGCCTTGGAACGAGCCCGCGAGAAGGGTTTTGAACGCGTGGAGTTCTGGTCGGACACGCGCTTTACACGGGGCCATCGGTTCTTCCAGCGTCTGGGGTTCCAGAGTAATGGGCAGGTTCGCGAAATGAACGATGGCTGGGAAGACTACCAGGAATATTTCTTCTTCCGCCAGTTGGACGATCAGCGAAACGACAATCTGCAAGCCCCTGTTTGACAAGACCGACGAAAACGTCGATCATGACGGCACCAACAACTGATGGTGAGCCAGGCAGAGTGTCCGCAGCCGGTACTGCCTCGCTTCAGCTGCTATCTTTATGACCGGCGCTGTTCAACACACAAGGAACCTGGACGTGTCCCAATTTCGCACCGCTCGACCGACAAACCATCATCTCGCCTGCGCCTTAGTGATTTTCCTCGCTGGCATGACTTGCCTTACCCAGGCGGCCGAGCCAAAGAAAACCGCTTCGATCGAGGGCATCACCGAATACCGGCTTGATAATGGCCTGCAAGTGCTACTCTATCCCGACGCGTCGAGTCCTAAGGTAACGGTCAATTTAACCGTCTTTGTCGGCTCGCGGCACGAAGGATATGGCGAAGCGGGGATGGCCCACTTGCTGGAACACATGCTCTTTAAGGGCACGCCGACGCACCAAAAGATCCCCAAGCTACTGCAGGAGCGGGGAGCCAATTTTAACGGTACCACGTCGTTGGACCGTACCAATTATTACGAGACCTTTAACGCCACTGACGACAATCTTGAGTTTGCCCTCAAGCTGGAAGCAGATCGCATGATGAACAGTAATATTCGCGGGGAAGACTTGCAATCAGAAATGACCGTTGTCCGCAACGAATTCGAACGAGGAGAAAACTCGCCCAGCCGCATCCTGATGCAACGCATGCGAGGCCTGGCATTTGAATGGCACAATTATGGCAAGTCAACCATCGGAAACCGCAGTGACATCGAGCGGGTGCCAATTCCCAGCTTGCGGTCCTTTTACCGCAAGTATTATCAGCCCGACAATGCCATGGTGGTCATTGCCGGCAAATTCGATAGGGCGAAAGCCCTGCAATATGTGCAAACGTATTTTGGCTCCATTCCCAGCCCTGAACGTAAACTGCCTACCACTTATACCATTGAACCGCCACGGGACGGTGAACGCTCTGTGACGCTCAGACGCGTTGGTGACATCAATCTCGTCGCCGTCTCCTATCATGTCCCGGCCGGCCCTCACCCGGACTTCGCCGCAGTCGATGCACTGGGATACATCCTGGCCATTGAACCGGCTGGCAGGCTCTACAAATCCATGATCGAAACTCGCAAGGTAACTGCCATGTACGGTGGATCTTCCCCTCAGCATGACCCGGGACTTTTAACCATGCTGGTGGAAGTCCCCAAGAAGGGAGCGCCACTTAAGGAAATACGTGAACTACTCATCTCCGAAGTCGAAAAAATTGGTGAGCAGGGAGTTACCGAGGAAGAAGTCAATCGTGTTAAACGACAGATCCTTCAACAACGAGAACGATCGCTAACCAATAGCACCAGGATCGCGCTCGATTTGAGCAATTGGGCAGCCCAGGGAGACTGGCGTTTATTTTTCCTCTACCGGGACCGCATCGAAAAAGTTACCGCCGCAGATGTAAAACGAGTGGCTGCCAGCTACTTGCGCCCCAGTAACCGAATCGTCGGTACTTTTATTCCCGCAGAAAAAGCAGACCGTGTCGAGATCCCGAGCACTCCTGATCCCAAAAGCCTGGTGGAAAACTACCAGGGCCGCAAGACCATGGCAGCCGGCGAAGTCTTCGATCCATCGCTCCAAAACATCGAGAAACGAACCGAGCGCGGCGTCTTGATTGACGGCATCAAGATGGCCCTCTTGCCCAAGAAAAGCCGTGGCGAACAGGTTCGACTGTCACTGACCATTCGCTATGGAGATGCCGATTCTCTCAACGGTTTACAAGGTGCCTGCCAGTTACTGCCGACGCTCATGATGCGTGGCACCAAGTCGCTCTCCCATGAAGAATTTACGGACAAGCTGGATGAACATCAAACCGTTATGACCGCCAGTGGTGGACTCGGTTCCGTGACGTTCAGCCTGCAAACCAAACGGCAGGAGATACCGGCAGCCATCGAACTGCTGCAACAAGTTTTGCGAGCACCAGCCCTGCCTGCGGAACAATTCGAAATACTCCGTCGAGAAAGAGCTGCCGCCCTGGAAGGACGGCAAACCGATCCGCAAACCGTTGCACGCCAAACGTTACAACGGAAGCTCTTCCCTTATCCTGAAAACGATGTTCGACACATTCTTCCTATCGCCGGCGTCATTGAACGATACAAGAAAGCGAAGCTGGACGACGTGAAACGCGTCTATAACGACTTTCTCGGCACCGGGACAGGCGAACTGACCATTGTTGGAGACTTTGACCCGGACCAAACACTTCCCCTGCTGAAGAAATCTCTGCAATCCTGGAAAGCCGAGTACGGTTATTCCCGTATTCCAGCCCAGGCTTTTGACAAGGTGCCCGGCAGTTCCCAGGTCATTCAGATCCCGGACAAAGCCAATGCTGTCTACTATGCAGGAAATGTTATTTCCATGTCGCAACAACATGCCGACTATCCAGCATTGAAACTGGGCATCTACATTCTTGGTGGCGGCTCCCTCTCCTCGCGACTGGGTGACCGCATCCGCCAAAAGGAAGGGCTCTCCTATGGCGTCGGAGCCGGCTTTTCCGGGAACTGGTTTGACGAAATGAGCAAGCTAACCATCGGAGCAATTTCCAATCCCCAAAATTCCCCCAAGGTTATTAAATCGATTGGAGAAGAAGTGGATTTACTGGTCGCTAAGGGAATCAGTGAAGAGGAATTGCAGCAGGCCAAGAGAGGTTACCTGCAGAGCCTGGCCGTCCAACGAACCAACGATGCCAACATTCTCGGATTGTTGGCAACCTCGTCCTATGAGAAGACGACCATGGCGGACCAGGAAAAATACGAAACGGCAATTCGTGAATTGAGCGCCAAGCAAGTTGGCCAGGCTCTCAAGAAACACATCAACCTAAAGCGGTTGATCATCGTCACTGCGGGTGATTTCAGCGCTGTAAAGAAGTCTGACCCGGGAGCACCGAAAAAAGAATAACTGCACCACGCAAATTCGCTCACAACCACTGAAAACTACGGAATTTTTACTTCCGAACAAGTCGAGCCAGCGGCCTGCCGCTGGCAAACCGAGCGGAACCCTTGACCTGCCCGGTCAGAGGCCCAAAGATGACGGTATCAAGGCGACTGCCAGTGTTAGCTGGTAGCCCACAGAACGGATTTTTTTTAGGGGCAAAAGTGACACGGATGATCCCCAGCACTTGGTTATTCTGCCCGCTGCGCCAGCGAAGCTGCAGCCTTGTTGGCGTCCTGCTGTTGAGCCTGGTCATGACCAGTCCAGTGTCGGCACGAACCACCGTGGAAGCGATTCCCGCACTCCCTTTCGGGATCGCCCAAATCACCATCGATCTGCCAGCTCAACCCGTGCCTGGAAAATTCGACCCGACCGAATTCTTTTTGACCGAGGCCAATGGTCGTGCGCTCTATCCGGTCTTCACCGAAGGCCGCTTCCGACGGGCCATCGGCGGCCTTCTCGGGACTGCTGAAACTCGCAATCCAAACGCCATCTCGGTGCTATTCCTGTTCAAGGGTGCCGACCCCTTGCAAATCACGTTACATACACCTTCGCCCCAACTGATCACCGTTCGTCCTAAGCCACAAGCTCCCCGCGCTCACGAACGAACACTCAAGCGATGGTGGCGCGAATATCACGCTGCTGTCCGGAACCAGGAAGCGATGGGAGACTATCCGCCGGTTGCCCAAACCTATTTGACTTCCATGTTGTCGCGGCGGCTGGCCATCCCGCCACCGCTCTTGAGTCGAGCCAAGAAGCGGCCGGATGATCCGGTGCAAAACACGCTGGAAATGCTCCTGGGAGTTGAAGGGTTGCGATTGGCGACCCTGCGACGAACGTCACTCGGGGAAAACAGCAATGTTGGCGTTGCCAACCGCCCCTTGCCGGGCAGTCTTCGCTGGCCACCGTTCGTCGGCCGCTCGCAACCAGGGGACGTTGCCATCGAAGAAATTGCTCACCATGTACCGCGTGACTGCTTCTACGTCCGTTTCGGAAACTTCTCTAATTATCTCTGGCTTGATCAATTACTTAGCGAGTACGGAGGTGACATCAACCGGATGGTCACCTTACGAGGGCTAATCCGGGGAGACAATGAAAAAATCCAGCGGCAACTGGCTCTAAAAAAGTCCGCACTGGCAAGCATTCTAGGCAACCAGGTAATTCGTGATGTGGCGATTATTGGGCGTGACGCCTTCGTGCAAGAAGGCGCTGCCGTGGGCATCCTTTTTCAAGCACGCAATGATCTGCTCGCACTCGACCTAAAAAAACAGCGGACGACCGCCCTGGATCGCGAAAAAGAAAATGGTGCGACGCTGCGAACCATCACTCTCTCGGGACACGAACTTACCCTGCTGTCGACACCTGACAACCGTTTGCGATCCTTTTACGCCGTAGATGGTAATTACCATCTGATCACGACATCGCAGGTAATTGCAGAACGATTCCTGAACCTTACTCGAGAGGGCGGGTCGCTGGCCCAAACAGCCGAATTTCGCCATGCTCGCCAAACCTTGCCCGCAAGCCGCCAGGACACAGTTTTCGTTTACTTCTCTTCCTTCTTCCTGCAAGGTTTGATCAGCCCCCGCTACCAGGTCGAAACCGCTCGCAGGTTACGGGCAGCGACCGATCTGGAACTGGTGCAACTGGCCAAGTTGGCTGCTATCACAGAAGACGTTGCTGGCCAAACGATCGACGAGTTAATTCAACAGGGATTGCTCCCTGTTCATTTCGCTCGGCGTGCTGACCGGAGCCAGCCAATCACTCAAAACGGTCGCCCTGTCGACTCGCTACGTGGTGCACCTGGAACTTTCCTGCCCATACCAGATGTCCCCATCAGCGCCATCACCGCCGAGGAGGAAGTTGCCTGCCAGCAAACGATCAACCATTACCTGAAGCACTGGAAACAGATGGATCCGGTGATGATCGGTATGAAACGGTACGCTCTGGACAAGAAAGGTCTCGAACGTGTGGTGATTGACGCTCGCATCGCCATGGTAGACGAATCCAAATACGGATGGCTCGTGTCGAGCCTGGGACCTCCCACTAAGTTTCAAATTAGTGAACCCGCGGGTAACGTGATTTCCGTTCAGGCGTCTTTACGGGGCGGATTGCTGTTTCCCGACGTTCCGCCTCATACCATGTTCCTGGGAATTCGTGATTCCGTTCCCCCCACGGATCTGAAACTGGATGGCTTATTCAAAACATGGTCTGTACTCAGGACAACGCCCGGCTACCTGGGTGCCTGGCCACAACCTGGCTTTCTTGACCGGTTACCCCTGGGACTGGCCGGACAACCGGACATTCACGGCTTCTCCCAGTTCCCACTGGGCCTCTGGCGAAAGCAAACCTTGCATGGAGTTTCCATCGTTGGCTTTGACCGGAATCTGCTGGCCGAGGTCGCTCCGCAGCTCAACGTTGCACCAACGGACAACACGGCTCAACTGCGAATCCACGTCGGCGATCTTTCGCAAGCCAAGTTCGCGAATTGGATTAATGCCCTGAATTACGCCCGCGCACGCCAGACTTCAACTGGTAATATCCGACTGCTGCACCTCTTAACCCAGCAATTCGGCGTACCGCGACAGGAAGCAATGGGAGTCGCCGAGAAGTTGTTGCAGGCACAACTGGCCTGTTCTCTCGGTGGAAAGTACAGCCTGACTTCCACGCCTGACGGTACAACACGCTGGCAATCCACTGCCAATCCGCCAGGGGCCCAGGTTCGTGTTCCTGAAAAATACCAGGCACCCATGTTAAGCTGGTTCCGTGGCATGGATTCAAGTCTTACCAAGCAGGACCATCAAATAATGCTTCATGCTCAGCTTGACCTCCAGCGCAAGCCTGGGCAGGCTGTCCTCGGGTTACCTCGCTTTCAATTACCCTTGTTCCGGCCAAAGCCAGCTGCCGCCCCGCAACCCAAGCCGCCCGCTCCAACCCGCATCGACTAGCCGTAATTCAATCGTGAAGGTGAGCCGCGGGCAATCGGTACGTCTAGCAGCATAGGCCCATCAGCATCAAAAGAAGCTTTGATCCAGTCACTAACCTCATCTGGTTCCGAAGTGCGGTGTGCCTGAACTCCCAAGGATTGCGCTAGAGCAACGAGATCCACTTCCGGTTCTCGCAGATCCATTCCTTCGTAGTTGCCTTCCTGTGCCTGCGGCAGCTCAAATTCATTCGCACAGACTTTCAGAATCTGGTATTGAGCATTGTTGCAAATCACGAACCTGACGGGAATCTTATGATGTGCCGCTGACCAGAGTCCCTGGATTCCGTACATGGCAGCACCTTCTCCGAGCAGTCCCAAAACTGGTCGCTCTGGCCATGCCAACTGGGCACCAATCGCACAGCCCAGTCCCCAACCCAAGGCCCAGCCTCGATGCCCAAAGTAGCTGCTCTGTCGAGTCAGTTTGCCCAGTCGTTCAAGCGTTGTATTGGTCGTTGTAACAGCCTCTTCCACGATCGCCACATTTTCCGGAATGACGCGCGCCACCGCATTCATTAAACAGAGTGGGGTCATCGGACGATGATCAGCCTGCGACTTAATTTTCTGTTGCAGTTCTTCACGCGCTGCCTGGTGCTGACTGCCATAGGACTCAACACGCTGCTGCGCTTGCTGCACCTGCTGCGCGGTCATCCGCTGGCCAAGCAATTCCGCCAACTCCTCCAACCCTTCTCGCGTGTGGCCCCAAAGACCGACGGCCACCGGGTAGTTCTTACCCAATTGCCAGGGATCTTCATCCAGATGCACGAGTTGAATATATTCAGGAATTGCCCGGGCCGGCTCGTGGTAAATATACTGCCGGAACAAATCCATACCCGTAACAAGCAAAACATCAAAATCTGCCAGCCGGTCACGGACTTCCGGAGACCAAAGGGGTAAACCCTGCCCGTTGAGCGGATGGTCACTGGGAAACGCCAGCCGACCGTGCGTGGTCCCCGACTCGGTCATCACCGGCGCCCCAAGCCGTTCAGCCAAGGCCACCAGAGCATCCATGGCCTGTCGCTCCGAGACGCGACTACCGGCTAGTATTCCGGGGTTCTTCGCCTGCCGGAGTACTTCAACCGCTTCGTCCAATGCCTCGCGAGAAGGACGAATCGCCGGATTGGGTAATCGAATCGGACTCATATCGAGTGATTCCGACCACTCCATTTGGACGTCTACCGGCATCGACAGAAAGACCGGGCCCGTTGGCGGAGTCAACGCTGTCTGAACGGCACGCCGTACCGCTGCCGGTAAGTCCTCCACACGCGAAACCTCAACTGCCCACTTGGTCCAGGGACGAACAACTGAAACCATATCACCAGCGAGAATTGGTTCTTCAAATCGTAAACGGCGGTCCTGCTGACCAGCAGTCACCAGCAATGGAGTCCCTTCACGAAAGGCGTTGTAAAGCATCCCCATGCTGTTGCCCAATCCGCAACTGATGTGCAAATTGACAACTCCCAGGGACCGTGATGCCATGCTGTAACCATCGGCCATGGCCATCACGGGAACTTCTTGCAAACCCAGGATGTACTGAATCCGCCGATCAGTCACCATGGCGTCATTTAAGGGCAGTTCGGTTGAGCCTGGATTACCAAAAATATATTGCACACCAAATTCGGCTAGCAAGTCCAGGAAAGCCTGAATCCCTGTACGTGACATCGATCAACACCGTATCTAGACAGCTGATGTTGGTGGACGAGAATCCCGTCCACAAGAACAACTCAGCAACACCGGTTTTCAAAACATAACACGATCAAGTCCGCAACCTGACGGCCAAACAATGGTAATAAAGCTGCCAACCAGTTCAGCTTCGATCGTAACACTGCCGCCAGGCAAACACAATCAGACCAGCCCGTGAAAAAGCTGTGACCTCAGCAAGAATCTCTCAACGCCGTCCCGACCAGGATTGCGTTTTCCACAACGGTGGTGGCGACGAATTATAGGAAGCTGGCACAACGGGCGATCCACTCACCGCCTGCCTCGTCGTGCTGTCAGCGGACACTCGAATACCCGACAAAGAAAATGGAGGGCTCGGTTGAACCATGCAACCGTCACAAGCCTCGGGCGGATCACTCGTCCACTCGCCCCAATAAACATTCTCGCAGCCAGATCCGCAGGTCAAACAACGAAGCAGCCTGGCACCAGGAAACACCCGGCACCGACAAGTCGACACCCCGCCACAACGGTCACAGGCATCCTCTGCAAGTAGCGGTTCCGTGGAACCGATGACCGATGGCATCATCTGCGAACTGCTACCCAGGTAAACACCTCGCTGGGCACAACCCATCATCGAACCAGTTACCAGGACGAGCACAGCAACCCAGTTGAACCAATGCATGCTTCTCTCCAAAGCTGAATTTGCCGGTACAGAACAAGAATCCCTTGCGACTTTCATCGGCAAAACCAGGCTTGCTAATCGATAAAAACTGCCTAATCGATACATCTTCCCAGCGAAAACTGCCTGCTACTCACCCAACCATGCCTGACTGATGTGCTAGCTCTTAGCCGAGGCCAGCAATAAGACGGTCACCCATTTGGGTTGTCGTCAGGATACCACCGAGGTCCGGAGTACCTTCTCCGCTCTTTAGTGTCAGGGCAACTGCTTGTCGAATGGTTTCGGCAGCTGCGGGTAATTGCAGGTGGTCGAGCATCATTGCTGCGCTAAGCACGGCAGCGGTTGGATTTGCAATTCCCTGTCCAGCGATATCAGGGGCAGAACCATGTACTGGTTCAAACATAGAAGGTGACTGGCCTGACGGATCAAGATTGCAACTGGGAGCCAATCCCAGTCCTCCACCGATGATACCGCCCAGGTCTGTCAACAAATCTCCGAACAAATTGGAGGCCACCACCACGTCAAAAGTTTCGGGGCAGCGAACGAAATTCATCACGGCTGCGTCACAATGCTGTCGCGCGGTTTCCACATCGGGATATTCATCCTTGATCTGTTCCAGGATTTCATCCCACAACACAAAGGCATAGCGCTGCGCATTGGATTTAGTGATCATGGTCAGATGATTCCGTCGCGTACGAGCGAATTCAAACCCAAATCGCAAGATACGTTCGATTCCGTACCGGGTATGAACGGCTGTTTGAATAGCGACATCTTGGCTGGTATCACGGCGAAAACGCCCTCCATTGTCAACATATTCGCCCTCAGAATTTTCCCGGATCACAACCAGATCAATATGTTCTGAAGTTTTGTCAGCCAGCACGCTTCGCAAACCGGGAAACAACCTTGCCGGTCGAACACAGGCATACTGATCGAAGGCCTGGCGAATTCGGACCAGGGGTGCCAGGGTGATATGATCAGACAATTCTTGAGGCCAGCCGACGGCTCCCAGGAGAATCGCGTCAAATGGTTTCAAGACATCCAGGTAATCATCGGGAACTACCTTGCCGGTCAGCTGCCAGTATTCAAAACCCCAGGGAAAGGTCTCCAAATCCAGTTGAAACGTACCATCTTGCTCTTCGACAGCCTGCAGCAGTCGAACTGTTTGTTCAATGACTTCAGGCCCAATCCCATCGCCGGGATAGACAGCGATTTTATATGTTGTTTTTGTCATTCTTCTCGCGATTCAGACCCTGTCCATTTGATTCTGGATCGACTTGCTCGCTTTCCTCGATTTCTTCACGAAACTTGTCTACTTCACCTCTGACGTGCTCGTAATCAACCAGCTGTTGTGCTCTCAATTCATCCAGGTAATCACGGGAGGCCTGCAGATCCGCTAAGGCCAGCATCCCCATGAAACAAGCCAGGATGGTCACCACGCTCCAGTAAACAACCACGTTCACGGTCCCAGAGACCAGCGGACTGATCGCAACCAGGGTACCAATGATCAGCAACGTCACGTTGATGTTCTTGCGACGGCCGTCCAACTGTACAAAGTACTCATGGTCTCGGATTTCTTCGGACAGCTGGGCTCTTTCACGCCGATCCTGGAAACTGCGCCACATCATCCAGAGGGCCAGGATTGATAGTACAACACCAAATACGATACTCGACCACATGGATCCGTCACAGCTGCTAAGGTTTACACAAAAAGAGCTCTGCTCAGTTTAGCTGACGGAGCCACTCCTGCACCACCCACCCCACGCGTGCCAGCGAAACCGCAGAACAATGTTCGACACTATCCTGTTGGGTATGCCAGTAAGAAGTCCTCAACCCCGGGCGCGGGTAGTCGAAATCAATAATGTCACACGTTGGAATAAGAGCAATTTCGTTGAGCGGCAGATGGTCATCCCGAATCTCGTGTTTTCGTTGCGGACGAAACTCGATCACACCCAGTTTTTTTGCCACCGCCCAAAGGTCTTGAACAATCGGGCGGGCATATTTCCAGCTGTTAATCTCCTGGTAAATCTGCAATTGTTCGTCGGCTACCATGTCCAGCAACACACCCCAACGATACTGATAGGACGGTGGCTTGTTGCGATAGGACTTGGCGAATTCTGTCGATCCCAAGAAATAAGGATCAACCTCTGCATCAAAGACAAACTCTTCGCCGTCAAAAAGAACAAAGTCGACCCCGTACGAGCCTTTAAGTTCTCCCATGGAATGGGCCAGGCCGCAGAGAAGTGCCACGCCGCTGGCACCATCGTTCGCACCCAGGAAAACGCCCCGGCGTTTGCTTGGATCCGGATCCCGATCGGGAAATGGCCTGGTGTCGTAATGAGCACAAAGTAAAACTCGCTTCTTACGCTGCGGATGCCACTGCACAATCATGTTGTGCATCGTCAGACGACTACCATTAACCGGATGTCGAATATCAAAAGACTGCAATTGAACCTTGCCGCCAAGTTGCGTGAAATACCGGTTGAGGAATTCCCGTTGTTTTCGCATCCCCTCCGATCCACTCATGCGCGACCCCATTGCACAGAGGTCCTTCAACACTTGATAACAACGCTGGCCGTCAAAAGGAATTCGTCTTAATTGAGCTGCTTCAGTCGCCTCGAAAAGC
>JAYGDG010000510.1:0-4140 GCA_046583015.1 Pirellulaceae bacterium
GGTCACGCCGGATCAGTTGGAAAAATTGCTGGATCACGAAGTCGTGAAGTGCGTCTTTACACTCAAAGACATCAAGGCGGCGGATGCGGCGGCAGAACTGGCTGCCCTGAAGCTGATGACCCCACCCGCGGTATTTGTCCAGACGAATCGGCTGATGATTACTGAGACTGCCGGAAAGTTAAAGAGCGTCAAGCTGATCCTGGACGCTTATGAACCATCGGCACTTGCTGACGGTATGGTGATGGAGAATTTTTCCTTAAAGCACGTGGTGGCTGAGGATATCCTGATCGTGGCGCGTCCCCACCTGGGATTGGCCACGGGAGAGATGATCGGCATTGACGTTAGTTTGTCTTCCGACCTGTTAGGAAAGAATATCTTTGTCACGGGAGTTGATGACAAAGTTAAATTAATTGCAGGGCTGATCGAATCGCTCGACAAGCCGGAGAAGGCGCTCTTGCCGTCGGAAGAGGCGATCTTGCAGTCACACAGCGTCCAGGGCGGTAACGTGGAAACGGTTTACAACGTTTTGCAAACGCTGCTAGCCGGTAAGCAGGTACGGTTATCGATGGACGCGACGGCCGGCAGCATCGTGGCCCTGGCGTCACCAGACGTTCAGCTGGAAATTGCTCAAACCGTTAGCCAATTACAGGCTTCGGAAGCGGAATTTGAGATTATTCCCTTGAAACATGTCGATCCGTACTTTGCCATCAGCTTGTTAGAACAGATGCTGGACTTATCAACGTTGCGAGTGCAGGCAGCTGCGTCAACGACGCCACAATACTCGCGAAGTTCGGAGAGTCGGGGCAGCTCGGGTCAGGGCTCGGATCGGAGCCGTTCTTCCTCCAGTCGCGGGGCCTCCACCCCGAAACCGGTGATCGATGTGCCGATGATTGATGCCGATCCGGGGAACCGGCGGCTCTATGTTCGTGCCAAGAAGCCGATGATGGACCGGATCAAGAAAATGGTCGCCCAGTTGGACGTTCCCACTGGCGTCGGGGACAGCAATGACGAGATTCGGCTCTTTCCACTCCGTGGCAAGGAAGCGGAACGACTGGTACGGGCAGCTGCCCGCTTTTGGCGAGGCGCTAATCCGATTGTTTTGCATCCGCCGATTTACACTAGCACGCCACAACGCCGCGAGCGTGTTGTGGCTAGTGGTGCGGCCAGTGCATCGGCGCCCGTGACACCGGCGACCAGGCCGCAGAAGGCCGATCCCGAGGTCCTGGCCGGGGACATTCGCAGCCCGTTGCCGGCAATTCGGTGCCAGCTCACACCGCGCGGAATGTTGTTGCAGTCGCTCGATACCAAGGCCTTGGATCAGTTCTATCAGCATCTGCAGGTGATTTCCGGGCCGACCAGTGTGGTCCCGTCGCCACCGGTGGTGTTTTACCTGAAGTACACGAAACCTGATGAGGCGCTTCGAATGCTGTCGGAATTGCTCGACGGTGGCCAGTCAGCCCTTGAGGGGGAGGCTGGGTCGCTGGTCAATGGCTATGTTTCGTCCCCCGGGTCTTCCCTGTTGGGAAGCCTTGTGGTTAGCCGATCAGGAACGATGACCCTAACGTCCGGCACCGTTACGGTGGTGTCCGACTCGCGATTGAACCGCTTAATTGCTCAAGGTACGACCGAAGACATGGAGATTATCGAAGGGTACCTTAAGATCGTTGATAAAGATAATAGTATTACGGCGGTGGAGACGTATGGACGATCACACGTGATCGAGTTGTTCAATACGCGTGCCAGCGAAGTTGCTGCGACGATTCGCGAGGCTTACGCCGGTCGAGTTTCCGCTGCTGCTGGATCCAGGACAGCAGGGCAAGGTGGATCATCGAGCCGATCCGGTTCCTCGCAATCAGGGCAGCGATCGAGCAGTGGGTCGCAACAGCGATCGAGCAGTGGAGAAAGGTCCGGGGGTGAAAGCTCCGGCGATCGAGGGAGCGACGGAGACAGAAGGTCGTCTGAAAGGAAACCATCCAGCCAGCCCAGATCCGTGGAGCCAAAGCTTACAATCGCAGTTCACGAAACGAGTAATTCGTTGATCATCACTGCTCCGGACCAGCTTTTCAAGGAAGTTGAAGATCTCGTGAAGTTGATCGATTCGCGAAACGAGCAAACGGTACGGATCATCACGCATGCCAATGCAGGCGGAGTCCACAGGGTTCTGCAACAGGTCCTTTCGGGTCAATCGAGCAGCACTAGTTCTCAATCGAGATCGTCCGGTTCGTCGCCTTCGCGATCGTCAGGCAGTTCGCGAACTGGCTCCTCGCCATCTCGATCGTCAAGCGGGGCACCCAGGTCGTCGTCAACACCGAGTCGAACATCAGGGTCAAGCAGGGGGTCCGGTCGATGAACCACCATATCTGTGCAATGGACAGCTATTTCCTTTCGTTTGTGAAATGGTCCATTGTAGGTGTGCTGGGTTTGTTGGCCACTGCAATGATCAGCCCGTCTGCTTACGGGCAGGCCGGCCTGCGTGTGGCTCTGGAAAAACTCGACAAGAACCAGAATGGGCAGATTGACCCTTCTGAGATTACCCCGCAGGCTCGCCCTTACATCGAGCGCATCACCAAGAATCAATCGAGATCCTGGAAGGAAAGGGAAATCTCGATTGAAAGACTGACGGATATAGCTCGCAGGTATTACTACGCAAAAAATGGCGGTAACGAACGGGAGCTGCGTCCCGAGGGGGAAAGCAGTGTTAAGTCGTTCAGTCCTGAACGCGAACAGGAACTGGTTCCGGAATTTGGCCTGGGCGTCGTGAAGTACCCCTACATCCGAGCCGACTTGGACCTTGCCCGGCAAGTGATGGGCAGCTACGACCGGAATCGTGACGGATTTATCGACCGGCGGGAGGCTGGCCAGGCGCGGAAATGGACGCATCGCAACCCGTTTGATGACGACTTGAACAAGGATGAGCGCATCAGTGTCATGGAATTGACGCAGCGTTACGCGCGACGTCGCCTGGTGGAAAGCATGTCACAGGAACTCGAGCAAAAGCGCGAACGAGTCGGAAGCGACGCGCGGCCAGCGTATCGCAGGCCCGGAAGTGATAGTCAAGGTAATAGTCGCAGTTCCGGCTCGCGAAGCCGAGGAGCGAGTGGTTATTTGGCCGCAAATGTCCTGGGACGTTTTGACAGTAATCGAAACGGTCGGCTGGAATTGTACGAAGCACAGAACCTGGGGATTCCTTCGGGTCGCATTGACTTGAATCAAGATGGCGTTTTGGCACGCGAAGAATTGGACGCCTACTTTAGGGTCACGCTGCAGGAAGTAGTTAACGAGACCGACGGGCTTCCTGATTGGTTCGTTGCACTGGATCAAAACCGGGATCGCCAGGTCTCCATGGGAGAATTCACCAGCGAGTGGACAGATGCCAAGTTAAAAGAATTTACAGGACTGGACCGTAACGGCGATGGGCTTGTGACTGCCATGGAACTGCTGCAGTCCAATAGCCTGCCGGGCGGCAGTTACGTTAATAAGAATGGCGAGATTATACCACCGCGAAGAGTTGCGGTTTCGGAGATCGAAGTCACGGAGGATTACCTGATCGGCGATTTGAATCTGCAGATTTCGGTCACGCATACCTATTTATCGAAACTCGACGGTTACCTGACCGGACCCGATGGGCAGCGAATCGAACTGTTTACGGAAGTGGGCGGCAGTGACGACCATTTTGACAAGACGATTTTTGATGATCAGTCTGCTATATCGATCACGAAAGCAAGGTGGCCCTACCAGCAACCGGTTCAGCCCGGAGCAGTTTTAAAACAACAGCCCAGTCTCAGCCACTTCAATGGTAAGAGCGTTAAAGGCGTATGGCAGTTGACAATACGCGGCACGCGCAGCGAACGTTTTGGCATGCTTAATAGTTGGGCCCTGATTGTCCAGCCCCAGGGCCAGGTAACTCACCGCGATACCGCGCCACTGGGGACGCCGGCTCCGCCGCGACCCGCGGCAGAGAGTCGGCCTAGCTCCGGCGCAAGTGGGCCGTCCCGTTCCTCCTCCGGCGGAAGAAGTGATTCAGGCCAGCAGCCAGACGTGTCGAAGAGGGCCGAGGAAATTCGCAGAAACTGGACGAAGATGAGTCCTGAGGAACAGCGCAGAGCCAAGGAGGAAATGGCCAAGCGGGGTCTTCGGCCA
>JAYGDG010000895.1:0-1898 GCA_046583015.1 Pirellulaceae bacterium
TCAACCTCAAGCGTAAATCTCAGCTCTGCTGGCCTAAAGTCACTTATCTCTTGCACCGTAAATGACGCTTCCCAATCTCCATGATCCAGGGCTTCGTTGATATGAAACCCTTCCTCATCTTCGATGAGAACGCCACCACGACTGTTAAGGTGCTCTACGGCCAACTGCCTGGCCAGGTCCCAGGCCTCTTGTCTCTCCAGGCAAAGCGTCTTACACCTGGTAATTCCATCACCATTGTCGTACTCGGCACCACCCTGATTCTGCTCCAATAAGATAAATAGACGTTTCATTTCTTTCTCCTAATTAGTAGAGGGTTAAACAACTCAGGATCGCCGTCCGGGTACCGGCGGATCAACATTCACCTTACTTTCGTCGGCAACCACTTGTTCCAGGACGACTTCTTCGCCGGGGTAGAAATGCCGCTGGACACAATGCCCAGCATCGATCGCCAGCTGCCGGGGAGAAAATCCCGGGGCAATATGAAAGGAGAGCGAATACCGTGACTGATCAACGAGGTTTTCGACACCATCAAGATGGGTCAGGCTCACCAGGAACCCGCGGATTGTCTCAAAGCAATCCGTCATCTCGATTGCACTGCGGCCCACGTTCGCCTTGACGGCTTTGCTGGCCACCATGTCAAAATCCATGAACTTGTCCGCGTGGCAATCGACAAACGGATTGAACTCACAGCCAAAGTCCATTCGTGTAAAAACGACCCAGGGGACCTCGCGTGAAAAGTGAACCGTACACAATCCGGTACCGCGGTTTCCAAACACGGGGCAAAACTTGGTCAAGTAGACTCTCAAATGAATACCTCCTTTTTGATCGTTGTGGGTTAAACTCAAATGCGAAACGTGATCGTCACGAGAAGATCACGGACTTGTACTACGGAAAGGCATCAAGTCGATAAGCTGCTCAAGCCGGGCGGCCATGAGCAGCCATTCCCTGCCAAGGCCGCTATACACGTCCCTTTCGAGGCCGTTTTTTCCGTTCAGTTTTCGACCCAGGTAGGATGAATCGCTCTTCTTCTGTTTCTCGTAGGCAAGTACGGGATTGAACGGCAGTGTTGCATCGTGGCAGCGAAGCTTCGCCAAACATCTTCCCAGCCGGTGATATTCTCGACTAAGATTTTCTCGATCCTCGGGTGCTGCCATTTCCAGCAGCAAGAGTTGAAAGAACAACCGATAGACAATCGTCGTGTCATCCTCCGGCATCATCTGCAAAGTTCCCAGGCAATCGTCAATTAACTCGCCGTACCAGGCAACCTCTCCGCGCCATTGTGCCTCTTGCGCCAGCCGCAGTGGAACCAGGACCAGCAGGGCCTGTCTCACCTCGGGTGACCATGCAAGGTTAACAAAGGGGAAATCCGAACAAGGTTGCAGCTGATCACTGAGGCTGCTCAGTATCTTCGCCGGTAAATGCGAGAACAAAGCAGATAACTCTTCAAACGTGTTCCAGTCAGATTGCTCGACAGAGTGATTTCCGCCGATCCAAAAGTCCTGGCTCCGGTGCTTCAAGATTGCCTGTTTCTCTAATTTGTCCGTTGCGACTAGATCAAACTGAAGATAAACACTTGGTCCGCATACTATCTCCATAAAGGGTGGGCGAATTTCCGTTTCCACGACAACATGGCTTCCCGCGACCCGGGGACGCCCGTGAGCGACTGTCCATCCCGGGGGCAGCTGAGGAACTTGATGCAGTTGCTCTACAAATGACCGTCCCATACGTTCCAGAATACGAATCTTGCTGCGGTCGTTAATAATGCAATCACGGGTAAATCGTGAGACGGCTGAAAACCAATCCGGATCACCCAGGGACAGCCGGATGGAATCAAGAACTTCGTCATCGCGACAAAGATCCGAATTGACGAGAGCTTGAGGGTGCAATCGCACGGCCAG
>JAYGDG010000546.1:0-2325 GCA_046583015.1 Pirellulaceae bacterium
AGTTGTTGGCTCTGGCGATCAAAATGGACCTTGTCAAAGACGGTCAGTCCTTTGCTGCTGGCAAAACCTGTGTGTGGAATTCTTTTGGGCAGGTTCGAAAAGACATCGTTGACGGGTCCGTTCCCATGAATTTGCCCGGCGATAAAGGGCAGCTTGGGAGCATTCATATCTTTGCGGAGGTTCTTGATTAGCTGCGCCAACTTGTCGTGGTAATTTGGATCATCGCGATCAGATTCTCCCTGGTGCCAGATAATGCCAGCCAACCGGATGCTCTTGTTTGCCTGGACGCGTTTAATGGTATTGTCATAAAGAGGTTTTCGCTTGGCCCACTCGTTTATGGATGAACCACCCCGTGCATTGACAATTAAACCGATCTGTTTATCGGGTAAGGCTTGATTTAATCGCCGTGCAAAACCATCACCTGGTCCAATTCGTTGCATGGAGAGGTTCTTGCGGTCAGTAGCAAATCGGTTGAGCGGGTTGGTGGCAGGAATCCAGAGATTCTTTTCATTGAGTAACATGATATTAGGCAGTGGTTTGTCATCTCCATCAGCCAGGGCCGCTCGACCTGCCATGTTGGACTGGCCAATCAAGAGAAAGATGACGTCGGGCAATTTTTCTGGGAGTTGCTGGGAGTAACCCCGTTGCCCAAATCCTGCCAGCAGTAGCAGAGATAATAAGAGCCAGTGTTGTGCCCGTCCTGCCGAGTTCATAAAGACGTTTTCCTGCTAAGAAGAGCTGGCTGCCGCAGCATTGTTGGGACTTATGCCAGGATGTCGTGCATGACCTTTCCTGCCACGTCGGTGAGGCGGAAATCGCGTCCGGAATATCGATAAGTCAGTTTTTCATGATCTAGCCCCATCAGGTGCAGAATGGTGGCATGCAGGTCATGAACATGGGCTCGATTCTCAACGGCCGTAAGCCCGAATTCGTCGGTGGCACCGTAGGAGAAGCCAGGTTTGACTCCCCCGCCTGCCATCCAGACGGTAAAACCATAGTGGTCATGGTCGCGTCCTTTTTGGCCTTCGGACGTGGGTGCCCGGCCAAATTCGCCACCCCAAACGACCAGTGTCTCATCGAGCAAACCTCTTTGTTTCAGGTCTTTGATGAGCGCTGCAATTCCCTGGTCGCATGCTTTGGCCAGTTTTGCATGACCCCCAACGATGTCCCCATGCCCTGTATCCCAGGCAATATCGTAGCCATCGATGGAATGTGAGACTTGGACCATGCGTACGCCGCGTTCGACAAGTCGTCGAGCGAGCAGGCAACCTTTGGCATAGTCGGAAGAGCCATACATGTCGAGCGTTGTCCTGGTTTCACGGCTTAGATCAAAAGCCTCTGGGACGGCAAATTGCATACGGAAGGCCAGTTCCATGGCCTCGATACTTGCCTCCAACTGTTGGTCTTGTTGTTGTCGCTGCAAATCCAACTGGTTTAAGCGAGTCAATAAATCGGCTTGCCGACGGTGTTCCTGTCGGGGCAATAATTGGTTCTTTAAATTGCGGAGTATTTTCTCGGGGTGCATGCTGCCAAGGTTAACGTAGCAACCGGCGTAAGCCCCCGGCAGGAAACTGCTGCCCCAGTTTGCTAATCCACCACGTGGTTGGGCCCGTGGGGAAAGTGCCACGAAGCCGGGTAAGTCGGAATTCTCACTCCCCAGCCCATAGGTCAACCAGGATCCCATGCTGGGACGATTCGGTTGCAGATGCCCCACGTTCATCATCATGATGGCGCCTGCGTGTTCAGGGATGTCCGTGTGCATGGAGTGAACAAAACAAAGGTCGTCGACAATCTCGCCGACGTGCGGAAAGATGTCACTGACCCATTTGCCACACTTTCCGTATTGTTTGAATCCGAACGGTGACGGCATTAAACCGTTTTTCGTATTTCGTAGCGATTTGCGATTCACCAGGTCAGGACGTTGTCCTGCACAACTGGCGATTTGGGGCTTGTAGTCAAACGTATCGACTTGCGAAGGCCCCCCCGGCATGAACAACTGGATGACGCGCTTAGCCCGCGGTGCGAAATGGGGAGCCTTAGGAGCCAGCGGTGACGCGGCGTTGACAGGCCCGGCCTGTGCCATGTTCTGTTCAGCCAGCATCGCCGCCAGTCCGAGAGAACCAAAGCCGGCACCCATCCGGTTTAACATTTCTCGGCGACTGATCGCGGGACGTATGTTTGCTGAGGTCAATTGCGTCATGGGTCTGTTATCTTAACAAAGCTTGGGGATTTCACGGTAACCGCTTGACTCGTAGTATAATCGATTTTCACCTGTCGCTGGCAAGATGGTTTTCGGTGAAAAATGACGTTTGCCGAGCCTGGCGA
>JAYGDG010000595.1:0-7043 GCA_046583015.1 Pirellulaceae bacterium
GCGGATTAAAAGGCTTTTTAGGTGCTGGTCCTAACCACATGTCATAATTCACACCGTCCGGTGGCGCACTATCGGGCGGGTAACCAATGGCACTCTGGCGACTACTTTCCCATGCCTTGGCGACCAGTACTTTACCGAGTGCCCCCGTACGAATGTAATCAATCGCGGCGAGGAAATGTTCGCCACTACGTGCCTGAGTTCCCATTTGAACGATTCGTTTATGTTTTCGCATGGCAGCTACCATGCGTTGCCCCTCAAGCATGTTGTGCCCATCGGGTTTCTCCACGTAGACATCTTTGCCGGCCTGGCAAGCCATGATCGTTGGAATTGCATGCCAGTGATCCGGAGTACCGACCACCAGGACATCAAGGGCTTGATTGTCAACCAGGCGGCGAAAGTCACTGTGAGCTTCCGGCTTTTTGCCATTGATCTGTTTTACGGTCTCCTGGGCAGCTGGGATGCGACGACTATCAATATCCGCCACCGCAACTAGATCAACGTCTTTTTGGGCTGCAAACATTCGCAACAACGAACTGGCTCGCCCACCGACTCCCACGCAACCTACTTGGATTCGTTCGCTGGCAGGTGCTTTTCCAGCCGCCGCAGAACGCGCCATCAGGGCGACTCCACTCGCTGCCACAGCTCCCCGCCCCGTCCGCTGTAAGAAATGTCGCCGATCCATAATTCACTCCACGAATTAGTACCTGGGTTATTGATAGCAGCCACGAAAGTGCCGCCCATTATAGTGAAATCACAGACAGCAAGCGACATTTTTCTTCCTCTTCACAAGCTACCGCTTTGCGACCCTGCAACTCAAGGCTATACAATACCAGTCACCCGTAAAAACATGGGGCTCGTTATTGTGCTACGTGAACTTGAATTACCGCGAATCCACGGCCCACTCCCGGAGAGAGTGGCAACGTTCCTGGAAGAAGCCCGGGTCCAGAGTGACCGTTTCCATTACGAGCATCGTGACCAACCGATTAGCGGCTTCGTGGCCAGCGACTATCGACAGGTTTTTTTCGCGATCGAACACCTTAAACAAACAGGCCTACTGCGTGGCCGCTGTTTCTGTGAATGGGGCAGCGGCCTCGGAGTCGTGGCGGGTTTAGCTGCCATCCACGGTTTCCTGGCCTACGGCATTGAAGTCGAACCGCTGCTCGTCAGCGAATCTGCTAACCTGCTCCAACGACACCGCCTCGATGTCGCAATTGCTTGCGGGAGCTTTATTGCTGATGACATCGCACACCCAGAGCTCAATCATCAAGAAATGTCCTGGGTCGATCTGGAGGCACGCAGCGGGTACCACTTAATCGACCTGGAACCTGGTGACGTGGACCTGTTTTTTGTTTATCCCTGGCCCGGCGAAAACCTGTTCGTTCAGCAATTGTTTGAGGACAGCGCCACCCCCGGTGCTATGCTGTTGGCCTATCTGGGTGCCGACGAACTAGCTTGTTGGCAAAAACTCTCGTCATAACCGGGCCGTTTGCACTTTGCTACAAAAAAGTCAACCATTTTCCTGGACTGACAAACTGGCCATAAATTCACGAATCTTCGCTTCGATCGCATCTCGAACTTCGCGAAACACGACAAGGTTTTCTTCCTCGCTACCGCACACTTCGGCCGGATCTGGAAAGGGCCAATGAAGTCGCTGATTTGCATTGCCGATGACAGGACACGACTGGTCGGCATGGTCACAGACCGTGACTGCATAATCAAAGGAATCCGCGGCAAACTCATCCAGATGCTTGCTAGTATTTGCTGACAAATCAATGTCACGCTCATGCATTACTTGGATGGCCTGCGGATGCACATAACCGGCCGGCTTCGAACCTGCGGACACACACTGCCACTTCCCCTGGGAGAGGGCATTCCAGAGCCCCTCGGCCATTTGAGATCGACAACTGTTGCCGGTACAAAGTATCAACACGCGGGCAGGATTCATTGAGCGGGATTTTCGTTCTTTTTGATTTCACGTGGGTTCCGAGTCAAGTGGTTCATCGGCTTGCGATGGTGGAGCACTCGGTGGTTCGGTCTCCGGTGGTTCGGTCTCCGGTGGTTCGGTCTCCGGTGGTTCGGTCTCCGGTGGTTCGGTCTCCGGTGGTTCGGTCTCTGGTGGTTCGGTCTCCGGTGGTTCGGTCGCACCTTCTCCAGCCCCAGTCTGCTTGCCTACCCGTTCGAGAAGTTGTTGGTAGGTCCGCTTCAATGATTCAAGCATTCGCGGCACTTGCGGCGTGGCCATGAAGACACGGGCCGAAACTGCCGTCTGGGGAAACAGGTTAGCCAGGAAATCCAATTTAAACTCTGTGATACTGTGACCAATCATGACCCCATTCGCGTAAGCACCGGTTCGAACATCGTCGGTCATCTTCAATTCGTCATAGATTTCCTGTGCGGACGGTTGCCGCTGTGGGTTGGGATTCTTGGGCAATTCTGGAGGGTCGCCATAGCGGTCCCGATACAACTGCAAATTTCTCTCCAAAGCGTCAATAAACTGTGGCATGACGGCATGGGGCACAACAACTCTCGCAACCACTTGAGCCGGTTGCCCCAGGCCCTGGATAAAGTCGACAACGAATTCATTGGCACCGGTCATCACAATGATGCCTGTTCCCAGCACACCAGGTGCCACCGATTCCGGTACGCGGGCCGATACATGACGCTGTGCCTGGTCCGACGAAATTCCCTCGGCAGGATCTACACGCGAGTCGCCACCGGCATCCTGATCTGCTGATCCATCCGCTGCCGAATCTTCCGGGGGGAGGGGGTCATTCATCGGCATTCCTTTAATTTGAACGACAAACGATTTATCCGAAGCACGTATTGCCGAAGTTTACCGCTGAAAGCCCTCCACAGGCAACCCAAAAAACGGCAACTGGGCCCGGGCAACCGCGTTAAACAGCTCAGCTACCCAACACCTTGAGTCGCCCGGAACTGTCTCCAATCTTTTCGACCTTGGCACCAAGACGATCCAAGACTGACAGGAAGAGATTATTGAGCGGCACTTCCGACTTGCTCTTAATATGACGACCTGTCTGAATCGTACCATTGGCCTTTCCGGCCATGACCACCGGCAACCCACCGTGATCATGACGGTTCGCATCTCCCAGGCCACTTCCGTAGAGGACCATGGAATGATCCAGCAGCGTTCCCTCTCCTTCACTGACTGACTGCAATTTGCCGAGAAAATACGCAAACTCAGTCGCTAAAAACTTATCAATCTTCCTCAGTTTGCTGATCTTGTCTTCCTTGTTCTGATGGTGAGACAGACTGTGGTGGCCACTATTGACCCCCACCATAGGATAGGTTCGATTGCTGCCGGCGTTGCCAAGCATGAAGGTTGCGACACGGGTCGAATCCGTTTGGAAGGCAAGCACCATCAGGTCGTACATCAAGCGAATGTGGTCGCGCACATCACTCGGAATACTCTCGGGCACCGCAAATTCAGGACGCTGCTGTTTGTTGGTCTGCTCGGCCCGCACCACACGTTTCTCTAGTTCCCGGACGCTGTCGAAATACTCATCAATCTTTTGACGGTCCGTTTTTCCCAAGCGTTTCTGCAAGACGGCGGCATCTCTCGCCACCAGGTCGAGAACACTTTTCCGATCCCGATTTCGTTCTGCCTGGCCTGCAGCCTTACCCTGTTGACTGCCAAACAAACGTTCGAAGACCAGTCGTGGATGGATTTCTTTTGCCATCGGCGTGGTGGCAGTTTTCCAAGAAATATTGGAAGAATAGGCACAACTGTAGCCGGAGTCACAGTTGCCCGCATTACGACCCTTTTCGATTCCCAACTCCAGCGACGGTAACTTGGTCAGATGTCCGATCGACTTTGCTGCCGACTGGTCAACACTAACACCCACCTTGATGTTGTCTCCAGACGTTTTGTAGGGATGAGATCCGGTCAAAAACGTAGAGGCACAACGAGCGTGATCACCGGGTCCATCCCCCTTGGCTCGCCCATTGTCCTGTGCCAGCCCAGTGATCACATTGAACTGTTGCTTGAACTTTGCCAGCGGCTGTAAGGTTTCTGACAGCTTGTAGTCGGTTCCTTCACCTGACGGTGTCCAGGCGGGCATGATGGCGCCATTGGGAAAGAAAACAAACGCTGCCCGGGTAGGATGAGACGGATTGGCAGCGGCCGCCCGGCAGGTTGCCGGTTGCATCGCCTCCAACAGGGGCAATCCCATGCTTAAGCCGAGACCCTTGAGAAACGTCCGTCGTGGCAAGCCGTTCATGGCAGTCCTCCATCTCCTCTTTTCTTTCGAAACGGATCGCTCAAGACAACTTCCGTAACCAACACGGAAAAGCGATTTCCACCCTCATTCATCCGCTTGATAATATCATCGACCGCACAGCGATCATAATATTGTAAACCCCGCCCTGTTGCATAGGTTAACATTTTTCCGGCCAGGGCCCGGCAAAATTCCTCTTCTCGTCCCCCTATAACTGCCACTAATTCAAGCGGATTATTGAATTTATCCCCGTTTGGAAGGCTCCCTTGAGGATCGATCTTCTTCCCTTTATCAAGCTCTCTCCAACGTCCGACAGCATCATAATTCTCCAATCCCAGCCCTAAAGCATCCATTTGGCGATGGCAAATGGCACAATTCGGATTCTTGCGGTGCAGGGCCAGCTGTTCTTTGAGTGTGGCTTGAGGAGATGCCTTTTGAGTAGCCTCCAGTTCAGGGACCTCGGCGGGAGGTTCTGGTGGTGGTGTGCCCAGAATATTCGTCAGAATCCACTTGCCTCTTTTGACTGGTGAAGTCCGGTCTGGATTGGAAGTCAACGTCAAGATGCTTCCATGGGTTAAGACCCCGGCCCTGGGATAACCTCGTAAAGAAACCTTGCGGAACTCGTCTCCCTCTACCCCTTTGATTCCATAATGATCTGCCAGGCGTCTATTAAGGTAAGAAAAGTCACCCTTCAAGAAATCCAGCACGCTGCGATCTTCTCGCATCACGGCTGCAAAAAACAATTCTGTTTCCCGCCGCATATCATTGCGCAACTGGTCATTAAAGAAACCAAACTGATCAGGGTCAGGTTTGATGTTCTCGAGGTTCCTCAGATTCAACCATTGGCTGGCAAAATTATCGACTAACGATTGCGAGCGGTCGTCAGCCAGCATCCTCTTAACCTGTTGACGCAGAACCTTAGTATCCGAGAGTTTTCCAGCGAAGGCCAGTGAAAACAGCTGGTCATCTGGCATACTGGACCAAATAAAATAAGAGAGCCGACTGGCCAATTCATACTGGGACAACGATTGAATTTGTTGAGCGTTATCTGCATCGGGATGTTCCTCAATGCGAAACAGAAAATGGGGCGACACGAGCATCCCACTGATCGCCACTTGAATACCGCGTCCGAAGGACCGGTCATCAGCGACCACCCGCTCCACCAGGTCAACGTAAGGCCTCCTTTCATCCTTCCCAACACGTCGCCGAAACGCCCGTTGAATTAGCGGCAGCAAAACTTCCTCTGCAGCCTGGCGAACTGATTTACCTTCACCAGGCTGGGCAATCATTAATCGTCGATGGCTTGCTGGGAAAACGTCGGGCGGCAATTCTAAGGGCCCCTCCAACTCAATTGCCCGGATATAGAGATTACGGTCCCGTTCCCGAGGATTTTTTGCGTCCGGCTTGTAATAGTCATTGATAAAGGCTGCTGCCAACTCGTACTCACGAGCCTCCAAATCAACTTCAACCGAATGCATCTGCATAGCATTTTGTCGTGCTTTAACGTCAAACACCTTGACTGTCTTACTATCGAGTTCGACTTGCATCTTGGCAAATTCCGTGCCTGCCTGCTGGGCACCGGCTTCCACTCGCAGGCGATATCGGCCCGGGTAGGGAGGAGAGTACTTGGTGAAAACCGCACCTTGTGAAGGAAGTAAATAGAAGCCGGAATCAGCGCTAAAACGTGCAGATCCATGAGGTCGCAAGCGTTTATCGGCGAAACGGTGCTTGGGAAGATTCTGCGGATCGTAGAGAAGGATCGCAGCGTCCGCAATCTGCTCAGCCGCGTCCATATACTTTTCGAACAACAAAGGAGGCAATGAGAGAACATCGCCAATATTATCGAACCCGTGTCCCACATCGTCAGAAGGAAAATTGTCTGCCGGCTTAAAGTCAACACCAAGCAAATCACGAACGGTATTGTTGTATTCCGACCGGTTCAGCCTGCGGATCGTCACGCGCCCCGGGTCACGAGAAAGGTCACAATCAACAGTAAAAAGGACCGGTTCCAGTAACCTGGCAATTTGTTGACGCTGCTGAACCGTCGGTTGAGGACTATCTTCCGGTGGCATGGCAGCAAACTGCACCATGCGAAGAACCTTCGTCCAACGTTTCCGGTCCGCCTGGATCGACTCGATACTGGGAAAATCGCCCAACTTCAGGCCAGCCTCAGCATCGTCTCCCTGGTGGCACTCGTAACAGTAACGCTTTAACAAGGGCGAGACTTCCTGTTGGTACGTCTCTTGCCACTTCGCCAGAGACGCAGCACGACGCTTGGACGGGGTTTGAGCCACAACCGTGGAGTGAGACAGGTCAGCAGCAAGACTGAGGAGCATTGCCAGGATTAGCGGTTTGCCGGACAGGATCTTGATAGCACAGGCCCTCATGAATCAAACGGCATTCTGTAGCGGGATGGCGGGGTTTCAGGCAGGATGCATCTATTATACCCGGACCAGCAGATGAAACACTCCTGACCTAGAGAATAAAGCGGCTCAGATCTTCGTCGTCTGCAATCTTCTTGAGTCGTTCCTCGATGTAAGCCGAGTTAATTTCCACGTTGCCCATCTTCATATCCGGAGCCTCAAAACTAAGTTCTTCCAACACTCGTTCCAGGATCGTATAAAGTCTTCGAGCCCCGATGTTTTGAGTGGACTGGTTGATTTGATAAGCATAGTGGGCGAGTTCTTCAATCGCATCATCCTTGAATTTCAGATCAATACCCTCGGTCTTCAGGAGTGCTTCATACTGTCGAGTCAGTGAGTTTTTCGGCTCGCGGAGAATTCGGACAAAATCCTCTTTTGTTAAATC
>JAYGDG010000904.1:0-2378 GCA_046583015.1 Pirellulaceae bacterium
TTCTGGCCGATTCAACGTAAATCTAAACTGCTTAATGACCGATCGAGTATAAGAGGATACGCCTTATCAGGGAATTACCGATCCATTTTTTCAGGGATCCCGTGACCGATCACCAATCACCCGCCCGAATTTGTTTGGCCACCACGGAACTGGCCCTTGGTGGAGCGGAAAAATGCCTCGCCAACCTGGCCTGTGGCTTGCCGTCGGAACACTTTTCCGTATGCGTCCTTTCCCTGGCTCCTCTTCCAGGCCCGCCTAAAGATGCCCTGCGAAAGCAACTGCAGGACGCTGGAATCCCGTTGGACACGCTGAACCTGACCTCGTTTCGGCAATTAATCTCCGGTACCAGGCGGCTCCGTGGTTACCTCGACGAACACGGAATTGACCTTCTGCAAACCTTCCTCTATCACGCGAATGTTCTCGGCTCGCTGGCCAAGAAAAAAACGCCAGATCTGATCCAAGTCAGTGGCATCCGCGTGGCTGACCCCAGTGGCTGGCGGCAACTGCTGGAACGCTGGGCTAAAAGACGCTGGAATCACACCGTGTGTGTCAGCCAAGACGTTGCCACGTTCGCCAGCGATCGCCTGCGACTGGCAGAAAATCAGCTCTCGGTAATTCCCAATGGCATTAATGCGGACCACCACCGCAATATACAAAGCGATCGCAACACGATCCTGGGAACCACATCCGAAAAACGCTGGCTATTGACTATCGGACGACTGGAAAGTCAAAAAGGACTGGATTGGCTCCTCGCCCTGGCACCTGCCTTGCTGCAGCAATGTCCCCAGTACGACCTAGTGCTGGTGGGGGATGGCTCGCAACGATCTCGACTGCAGCAACAGGCGCGACAGGCTGGTATTGCCGACAGACTACATTTTCTTGGCTGGCGGGCAGATATACCGCAAATCTTAAGCGCCTCTGACATGCTTCTCTTACCTTCCCGGTGGGAAGGCATGCCCAACGTTTTGCTCGAGGCGATGGCCAGTAGCCTGCCGGTTGTGACGCGCGCCGTGCACGGTGTCGAGGAAATACTTGAAACCGACGGCGAATGTCAAATTGTCCGGGATGAGTCTCCGGCCGCCTTTGTCCAGCGAGTTACCCAATTAACAGCAGACCCGGACCGCCTGGCTGCCCTGGGGCGTCAAAACCTCGACCGGATTCTTGCTGGTTTTACGCTTCCGCAAATGGTCCAACAATACAGCACCCTCTATCGCCATTTGCTTCAGACTCGTTAACATGAGTCTGCCTTCTTCCTCTGCCAAAGCCTCGCCAAGATAAATCCACCGACATCCCTGGCATCAGCTTGCACGTCCGGGAAGCGGCCATGACAATCATCTTGTACCTCCCCTTCTCTTGCGGACCCCCGACGTGACAGACCCCACGACCACACACGTGCCCGTCTTGTTGTCCGAAGTTCTCGACAGTTTGAACCTGGCTGCAGGCCAGATCATCATCGATGGAACCCTCGGAGGGGGCGGACACGCACGTCACTTGCTGCAGCAAGTCAGCCCCGGTGGATTCTTGCTGGGACTGGATCGAGACAGCCAAGCCATCGAACGAGCAAGTAAACAAATCCCCGACCAGGACGCCAAGTTCCTGCAGGGAAACTATGCAGACTTGCCTGAAATACTGGCGCAACTGGAAATTGCGTCCGTTGATGCAATTCTCTTGGACCTGGGGCTTTCCAGTGAACAACTGGCAGACACGCAACGGGGATTCAGCTTCAACACAACCGGCCGGCTTGATCTGCGTTTCAATCAAAGTGAGGGAGAACCGGCCTGGAAACTATTGAATCGTCTGAGCCCCGAACATCTGGCCGACCTGATCTATCAATATGGAGAGGACCGCCTCAGTCGTCGGATCGCTCGGGCCATCGTCAAAGCACGGCAGGAGAAAACCGTTGAAACCGCCGATCAGCTCGCTAGCATTGTGCGCCGTTGTTATCCGCGACAACGCAATGAAACCCTCGATCCAGCTACCCGGACATTCCAGGCATTACGGATTGCGGTCAATGATGAACTCAAATGGCTGGACGTCGCATTGCGTCGACTCCCCGACTGTCTGGCAGTTGGGGGTCGCCTGGCCATCATCAGTTTTCACTCCCTCGAAGACCGGCGCGTCAAACACGGCTTTCGCCAGGACCCACGTCTCACGCCGATAACCAAACGACCCATTCGACCTTCCGAGGATGAGACCTCCCGTAACCCGCGTTCCCGTAGTGCCCGCCTGCGGGTAGCTGAACGGATCGATGTCGACCCTCGGGACGCCGGCGGCTAAAAAGATAGCAAAGCGATGACGAAACGGCCCACCCACCCAACCAAGATCGTCTCCGGCGGGCAAACGGGCGTCGACCAGGCGGCCCTGGCGGTCGCAACCAC
>JAYGDG010000732.1:0-2866 GCA_046583015.1 Pirellulaceae bacterium
GTCCAACCTTCGCTGGTACTAAGCGTGGAAAGCGATGAACTGGGGATTTCCGCAGGTTTGCAAGACCGCGTGATCCAGATTTTCGAGGGCCTGGTTTACATGGATTTTTCCCGGGACTCCATGCAAACGGAAATGGGACTTGAATGTGGATGCTACGAGATGCTGGATCCCAGTGCGCTGAATCAAATCTACATCGCCTACTGTACTGAGGTGGGCGAGCCAACCGAGGTCTTTCACAACAATCTAAGATTGCGGTACGACCGTAAAGAACCGGAGGTGGTACAAGCCATGCAGGGCTTTGCGGATCTCGCCAGGGTCGGACGCCAAGCACTGTTGCAGGGTGACTTAGATGAGTTAGGAGGCCTGATGGATCAGAACTTTGATCTGCGCCATCAAATCTGTGAATTGCCAGCCAACCATGTCGAGATGGTCCAGCGAGCCCGTGAAGCGGGGGCCAGCGCGAAATTTGCCGGTTCCGGTGGAGCAATTGTAGGGGTTTACCGGGACCAGGCGATGCTGGAGCAGCTGCAATCAACTCTGGGAGAAGTCGGTTGCAAGGTGATTCTCCCTCTCTGCTGATCTCTCACTTCTTCAGACGCTTGCTGCCTTGCTATGGCTGGCATTACAATGTCGCCAGCGAAAGTTATGACTGAATTTGCTGGCGACGTGGTTTTTACCGGTACCGCTTCATTGCAGGTGCTGATCCACGATCGCTCAGCTGTCACAGTCTTCATGTCGATCTGATTAGCTTTGTTGTCAGGAGATTTCCCATGGCTACCCTTAGTGAAACGGTTGCACGGCCCGAGATTCATCAGACCTTGTGCTTTATTGGCGGACAGTGGGTTCCAGCACAAAGTGGTAAGACCTTCGATACGCTGCACCCGGCGTCCGAAGAAGTGATCGCCCAAATTGCCGAGGGAGATGCCGCGGATGTGGACCTGGCTGTGCGGGCGGCTCGCGAAGCATTTGAAAATGGTCCCTGGAGCACGATGGACGCCCGTGATCGTGGTCAACTTCTTTATAAGCTGGCAGATCTTATCGAAGAGGAAATCGACGAACTGGCTGCCCTGGAAACCCTCGATAATGGTAAACCGATCAGTGATGCACAAAATATTGACTTGCCGCTGGTGATTGACTGTTTGCGATACTATGCCGGCTATGCAGACAAGATCCATGGCCAGACCATTCCCGTGCGAGGGAACTTCTTTACCTACACACGTCGTGAACCGGTCGGTGTCGTGGGGCAAATTATTCCCTGGAATTTTCCCATGCTGATGGTGGCCTGGAAGTGGGGTCCTGCACTGGCAGCTGGTTGCACGGTTGTCATGAAACCGGCTGAGCAGACTCCACTAGGATGCCTGCGAATGGCACGACTGGCTCAAAAAGCCGGATTCCCCGATGGCGTGATCAACGTTATTCCGGGCTATGGACCGACAGCCGGTGCCGCCATTGTTAGTCATCCGGACATCGACAAGGTGGCCTTTACGGGTGAGTACCTGACAGCCCAGACAATTATGAAAGAAGCCGCTCCGACACTGAAACGGCTGACGTTTGAATTGGGAGGGAAGAGCCCCAATATCATTTTTGCGGATGCTGATCTGGATGCAGCGGCAGAGGGTGCCCACTTTGGTCTCTATTTTAACCAGGGTCAGTGTTGTTGCGCCGGTAGTCGTGTTTTCGTGGATGAACGAATTCACGATGAGTTCATTGAAAAGATTGTCAGTATGAACGCGGAACGAGTTATCGGTGATCCTTTTGACCCCAGTACCGAGCAGGGGCCCCAAGTCGACCAGGCCCAGTTTGACAAGATCCTGGGATACATCGAAAAGGGGAACGCGGAAGGGGCAACTTGCCTGTCCGGTGGAAAGCGGGTCGGGGACCAGGGGTATTTTGTTGAGCCTACGTTGTTTGACGGAGTAACCGACGAGATGGACATTGCCCAGGACGAGATTTTTGGGCCGGTGATGTCTGTGCTTACGTTTAAAGATACTGATGATATCCTGGCTCGGGCCAATCGCACGTTTTATGGTTTAGCGGCAGCGGTTTGGACACGCGATGTAGCCCGCGCGCACCATCTGGCGAAGAAACTCAAGGCAGGAACCATTTGGGTAAACTGCTATGACGTTTTCGATGCGGCGGCACCATTTGGTGGATTTAAAATGTCTGGCCTGGGACGCGAATTGGGTGAAGATGGTTTGCGGCCTTACCTGGAAACAAAAACAGTTACCGTTTCGCTGGATCAGTAAGGGTAAGCGGAGAGGTTCTCGAAGTGGTCGGGAATCTCTTTGGCTGCAGTTTCCGAGAGGGTGTTGAGGTGCCCAGGATGACCAGGATACCCGGCAGCGGTGGTGGCTGGCAGGCGATTCGCTATACCTTTCGTAAGGCCCGCGAAGTCGGTGGCCTGCGGAAAATGTACCGAGCTCTGCGCAGCAAGAACACCTGTAAGACCTGTGCGCTCGGTATGGGTGGTCAACGCGGCGGGATGGTCAATGAGCTTGGCCGCTTCCCGGAAGTCTGCAAGAAGTCAGTACAAGCGATGGCTGCCGATATGCAAGGGGCTATTCCCCGAGAGTTCTGGTCCAAGCATAGCATTGCTCAGTTGCGTCAACGGAGTCCTCGTGAGTTGGAATCCTCGGGGCGACTGGTCGACCCGTTACTTTACGAGCGCGGTGCGGATCATTACCGAGTGATCTCCTGGGAAGAGGCAGTCGACCGGGTGGTCGCGAAATTGCGGCAGGTTTCACCCGCTGAGACCTTCTGGTACTTCAGCGGACGCAGTTCGAACGAAGCGGGATTCTTGTTGCAATTATTGGCCCGCCTCTATGGCACAAATAACGTTAATAGCTGTAGTTACTATTGCCACCAG
>JAYGDG010000861.1:0-2872 GCA_046583015.1 Pirellulaceae bacterium
GTTGTGGAGATGCGAATCTACCTCGATATGACCTTTGAACAGATCGGCCGGGAACTGCAGATTAGCACTTCCACCGCTCATGATCGCTGGCAGAGAGCGATCGATAATCTCGCAAACCCCATGGAATAGGTGTTTGCGGGGGGTAGCCCTCTGGAGGCTCAGTTAGAAATGGCCGTTGATCTGGAAATAACTTAGCGAGAATCGCCCGGGTTGCTTTCCTGCTGGTTAATAAATACGGGACAAGCACCGAGTGCGTAACGTTTTTCGTCTTCCGCAAAAATGCGGACGAAACAGCTGCCGGTTGCTGCCGGTGGCACCGCTAGCTTGAACTGTTGGGATCCCTTCGAGAGCCTAACCTGGACCTGTGTCCAGACCTGGTCGTTGGCTTGTTCGTAGATTTGGTTGTATTTCTTGAGTGCCTGGTCTTCGTGGAGATAGGTTGTGCGGGCCCCGATCTGTTGCTTCTGGGTACCCCGTTGGCAGACCAGCTCAACCGAGGCAGTGGCGGCCCATGGGCTGGTTACTGTTATCAGTAGCTCTGAACCAGCAATCACGTTTGACGGAGAGGAGATTTGCAGTTGCTGTGGATGGGGCAGTCGCAGCAGGGGGTCGCCCAGCAGGTTGAACAGTGACAAGTGTTCGCGACGTTCGGCTGCGACGAGCTCAGGTTTGGGACTCAATAAGGTCGCCATGGTATCGAGCATTCGCCGGTTCCATTGAGCAGCTTTTGTGGCCGATGGAGTTGGTGCGATCAGTTGCTGCTTGGCGACCAGGATAACTTCTCCCAGCGTGTCGGCGCGCTGCTGAAAATAACCGTGGATCAACCCCTGTCCCATGATCGACATGGCATACGGCATCGTGACACGGGAGCCCGCGAGTACCGCGATCGGACCTCCCGGCTGTCGTAGCATTTGTTCTGCCAGGCAATCTTCTGCATCGTCGTAGGCACCTGTGTAACAGGCCAGGAAGATGGCGATCGGCGGATTTTTCTGAGCCTTAAGCTGGTTGACATGAGAACTATTGAAGATGGCATAGCGTTTCTTCGCTGGTACCTGAATCTGGTCCAAGTGCCGGCGCTGACCGTGTCCCATGTAGACCCAAAACAGGCAGCCTTCGTTGATTCGTTGCAGCGTGGTTTGTTGAAAAGTGCGGGGATCCGGACAATAAGGACTTCGCCAGCTGGCCTGTGTCATACTTGTGTCATAGGGAGCAGGGATTTCCGTGACAAGAAACTGCTTGGCTGTCGCTTCGATGAGGCTGTCGGTGACTGGCCCGAATCCTCCCACTCCGGCGATCAAGTTGATGCGTCGTCGCCATCGATTGTTCTGTTGGGGCGTTTCGTAAGCGATAACGCGCTGGATGTAGGTTGCCAGTTCGGCGACACTGTCAGCCGGGATGCGACCGATGGAGAGATCGGCAACACCATCACCGTCCAAGTCAGCGTAACCGTTGTCCGTGGCAATCAGCGGTTCCGAGCCCCAGTGAATGTTAACCTTGGCGGGAACGTACTGAGTGGCAACTGTCCGAGCCCGTGTCTGGGGAGTTGCCTTGTCCGGTGGCGCGTCGCCGACTAGCAGGATCGCTTTTGTAACTCCCTTTTTTGCCTGGCTGCGCAGCGCCGTCCGAACTTTCTCATACGATCCCGCGCTCGGAATCACCGCGATGCGATGGCCCTGCCCGCGGCGGTAATCGATCCAGGGTTGGAGGGTGGAGGTCCAGGCTGGCGGGCAGACAACCAGCGTATCGGGCAGCGGCGCTGCCACCGGGGTGACGGGTGCGGTCACCATCAGGATGGAAAGGAACAGTCCAGTCATAACTCTTATGTCTTTGCTCGTGAAAGGATTGAGCACTAGCAGGTCGGCTGTAAGTACAAGTCAATTGTAGTATGGCTCCTCTTTTGGCGGCAAGCTGGAAACGGCTGGATGAGCAGGGTAATCATCGTCTGCGGGCAGTTGTTTTTCCGCTTTGCAGTTACTTATGGGTTCAGGTAGCATAAGGCTATGAAATTATTAAACTACCAGGGCTGCATTCCCCTCTTGTTGGTTTTTCTTGCCGCAACCAGTTTTGCCGGGATTAAGGCTGGCTCGGCAGAGCGAGATTTTACATCGCCGGTCAGGACCGAGAAAATCATCAAGCAAACCGTCGCCTCGCTTTGCTCCGACGAGCAGGGCCTGACAGCGGCGAACAAGTCAGGTGCCAGGTTTCAACTGGAATACAAGAAGAAGGGACCGCGTGGTGCGGTGCGTGAGATCAAGGTCTCCCATCAGGGTGACACAACGATCTTTCATGTTACGGACAAGTTTGGCATCGGTAGTGCAGCCATTAAACTAGCGACAGGAAAGTGGCCCAAGAAAGTCCTGGTGCGGCTGCACTTAACCGGTCTGGAAGGTTTTGGATTGACCATCGGTAAAAAAGTTCTAACCCGTTCGGATCTCCAGGTCCGGATGCTGGACGCCAAGGGGAAACCGCTGCCCGGTCGCTATCTGCTCAAGTCGACCGGGCCTAATGCTTCCAAGCGAATTGCCGGTTACTACGAAGTGGAAGTGCCCGCGATGCTGCTTACAGCAGCAGTGAAAGAGATTAAATTGAGCTGGGTTGATTTTTACCGGCGTTAGGCATTCGACGAAGCTCCCGTGTTAAGGAAGGACATACCGTGATGAAAAGACTTGCGACCCTTCTGGCACTCTTGCTCGTCAGGCCGAGAGGATAGCACTGTCAGTTCAGTTTCTGCCCATACAAGTGGGCGATTTGCTTGACGAACGGCTGGTGGCGTTCTGGTACGGCACCGTACCATTTCTGCAGGTACTGCTTGAAGGTTTCTCCCGCTGGGGACGGTGCACTGTTGAGCCAGCGAACGGCTTCCCAGCGAGTT
>JAYGDG010000863.1:0-3058 GCA_046583015.1 Pirellulaceae bacterium
TGTCCGGGTTGCGGTCGTCACCACGCTGGAACAGGTACGTGGGTACCTCAAGATCTTTGTCATAGGCCCGAGGAAGTCCATCGGTCAGCACGGTTGCCTTACCGTTATCGATTTCCGTGGTTGCCATGGGGTTGATTTGATCGGTGCGGAATGCGTGCGGTTCAAAAAAGGCCCGAAACTGGTAGTAATCCTTTTGCGTGATCGGATCATACTTGTGATCGTGACAGCGGGCACAACGCATTGTGATCCCGAGAAATCCGCGACTGGTTTGCTCGACCGTCTCGAAAAGCCACGTGTTTTTGTCGAACTTGTACCAGTTGCGTCCCAGGAATCCAGTCGCCGCCAGTACCGAGTTATCGGTGGGAGCAACCTCGTCGCCGGCCAGCATTTCGGTCAGCATCTGGTCGTACCCTTTGTTTTCGTTAAGAGAATCGATAATCCAGTTTCGCCAGCGCCAGATATGGCGCTGGCTGTAACGGATCTCGTTGCTGGGCCGACGCCCATACCAGTCGCTATAGCGCCAAACATCCATCCAGTGTCGACCCCATCGTTCCCCGTACTGGGGTGAGGCAAGCAGGCGATCAACGATTTGTTCATAGTGTTGCTGGGAAGGATCTTTGACGAAAGCGATCAGTTGTTGACGTGCTGGTGGATAACCGACCAGGTCCAGGTAAACCCGTCGCAGCAGGACGTGCGGTTTAGCCAGGGGAGCAGGTTCAAGACCATGTTTCTCGTGTTGCCGTGCGATGAAGGTATCGATGGGATGTTGTTGCCAGTCTTGGCCCTTAGGGACCGGAATTGAAGGAGTTCCCGGGGACTGGTAAGACCAGTGGGCCCGCGGATCCTCCTGGGGAGTTTCATCGGCAGGTGCCTTGGCACCCTGCTCAATCCATTTGCGGATCAGCGCGATATTTGCAGCATCCGGTGGCGTTCCCTTCCCTTCCGGTGGCATGCGGAAACCGGCGTCCCCCGTTAGTACTTCGAGCAAGAAGCTTTCCGCGGGTTTTCCCGGGATCAATCCCGGTCCGCTGTCGCCTCCACGCTTCATGGCGTCTGCCGTATCCAGACGCAGTTTGGCGTTTTGTTTCAATCCACCGTGACAGGCCGCACAGTGTTGCAGGAAGATCGGTTTGATATCCCGCAGGTAGTCGATCTGCCCAGGTTTGGCAGCATTTGGCTGGTCCTGGCCGTGGACCGTATCGGCCATCGGTAACGCCAGGCAGCCGCAGGCAGCCAGGCAAATTATCATACGCCAGGAAAAAGATGACATGAGGATCTCACGGAACGGAACAAGGTGACGTTGCAGTCCATCCAGACATGCGCGAATTCACGCCTTCTATTTTACTTGAATTGATGAGCTGAGAATAGAAAACCACCGTTGCCTGGGGTGCTCGGTGCTAAGAAGTTCCCAGCCAGAGATCGCAGGGCCGAGCGGCGTCAGTGGGAAAGGGAAGCAAGATCTTTTGTCCGCTGCCCGCCGCCGCATACGCCGCAAAAATAGCTTCCAGGACAGCACGTCCGTCTTCTCCCGTAACCAGCGGCGGGAGGTCTTTTTGGACGCACTCTACGAAGTGAGCCATTTCCTGTGGAAAACCGTAGTTCCACTCTTCCTCGTACATCGTAAATGTCCAGCCGGTCGTCTGGTCTGATTTTTCCACGGCATAATCGTAGCCGGCAGCGCTGTACGTTTCGATGGAATTGCCGTGAAGCAGGTCTGCGTAGGCAACTCCCGCCGATCCGTGTACCTCGGCACGATCGTCCATGCCCCCCAGCTTGGTCCAGCTTTCTTCGGCCAGGGCAACACAGCCGTTCTCAAACTCAACCACGATCAGGGCGTTGTCATCACCGCGAGTTTTTTCTCCGTGAACCAGCGTACTCATCTGCGCATACACGGACTTGATGGGAGGTCGGCCCAATATCCACCGAAAAAACTCAATCGCATGACATCCCATGTCCATGGCAACGCCTCCTCCACTTCGCTCAATATCCCAGAAATGATCGGCGTGGGGTCCGCTGTGTTTTTCGCTTTGCTTGATCAGCGTCGGTCTCCCCAGGGCACCACTGTCAAGCAGTTTCTTAAGACGAACATACTTGGGAGCAAAGCACAGTTCTTCGGCGTACATCAGTTTCACGCCGGCCGTTCGACAGGCGTCAATCATCTGGTCCGCTTCGGCCAGGTTCAAACAGAGTGGTTTTTCGCAGACCACGTGCTTGCCCGCTGCCGCCGCGGCCACCGTCATTTCGCAGTGCAAGTGATTCGGTGCACCAATGACGACCATGTCCAGTTCGGCCAACGCCAGCAGCTGTTGGTAGTCGGTAAAGTGATTGGGAATGTTGAACTCGCCAGCAAACTTCTCTGCATTGCCAGGGGTTGGGGATGCCACGGCCAGCAGCTGAGCGTTCGAGCAGCTCTGCACCGATTTGGCGTGAATCGTTGAAATGAACTGGGATCCAATGAGGCCCACTTGAACGGGTACAGTTGTCATGACGAGTGCCCTGTCTCTGGTAACAAGTGTAAAGCCTGGCGACTCCGGCCGTGAAAGCAGCAGATAGTTTTACCGCTCTATCGGCCCCAGGGAAAATTAGCTGTCGGTGCGTGCGAGTAACGTTTCATTTTTAGTTTCAGTTGTGCTCCGCAACCCGGGGCCAAACGGATTTCGATATGTCGATTGTTGACCGGTCTTGTCTCGTCTCCAATCTTCACGTTCACAAATTCGTGCTCGCCGTATCCACCGGCCTGCATGATTAATCGCCGCCCCTGGATTTGACTGGTGTTCACCAGGGAAACGGTTACGCTATCGGCGGTCATCTTTTGCACCAGTGACGCAATATCTGGTGGAATTCCCGCTCGACGAGCGATCGGATCGAAATAGCGGAGCCGCGAGTGCAAGACCGAACCGCGCCGTGTGATATGCAAACCGCCGACCATTAATTGAAGCAACGTTGTGACGCGGGCCGGGTTGAATTTCATCGGATCGTCCGCCAGCCGCGTGTCGGGCGTGGTTTGGTCCTGGTTGATCCCTTGCACTCGATCACGGATTTCAGCGAATTCGTGACG
>JAYGDG010000876.1:0-1658 GCA_046583015.1 Pirellulaceae bacterium
ATTGCAGCGAGCGGGCGTGCGACTTGATCTGGGTGGCATCGGTAAAGGCTTTGCCGCGGATGCGGCACTGACTCAATTAAAGAAGCTGGGATTTCCTAGTGCCTTGGTAGATGCGGGTGGTGATTTGGCGATCGGCGCGGCTCCTCCAGGTAAAGCGGGCTGGCGGATTGGCGTAGCAGCGCTGAAGGCAGCCGGACCTCCGAGCCGGTTCTTGCAGCTGAGCAACTGTGGCATCGCTACTTCAGGAGATGCCTGGCAGTTTGTCGAAATCGACGGGCGCCGCTATTCACACATCCTCGATCCTGGTAACGGGATCGGCCTCACGACGCGCAGCAGCGTGACGGTGATTGCTGCGGATGCGACCGCAGCCGACGGACTGGCGTCAGCCGTGAGTGTGTTGGGCCCCAAGAAAGGGCTGGCATTGATCGAACGTTTTAAAGGAGCGTCTGCCCTGGTGGTACAAGCCTCGGCAGGAGAAGTGCAGACCTGGCAATCCTGCCACTTTCCAAAGAATTAGCTGGCAAATCAGGCCAGCTTATTTCTTCTTCTTTTGCACTTCGCGGCCGGCCCGGTAAATGTTGACCTCGCCGTGGTTGGATTGCGCCGGTCCGGGAGTCGAGCGACCCTGGTCGACATAGGTTTGCAGCAAGGCGGTCAATTTCTTTACCACCTCGGGGTGCTTGGCTTGCAGGTTGTTGGTCTCACCGATATTCTCTTTCAGGTTGTACAATTGGTAGGGAGGAAGTTTTGCGAAATTGGCACGACCAGGTCGTGGAGCACTCCAGCCGCCGGAGCCGGGACATAACTCGAGTTTCCAGTCGCCCTGGCGGATTGAAAAGGCTCCGCGAATGGAGTGATGTACCACTGCCTCGCGCAATGGGTGGTCATCGTTCCCGAGCAGCGCTGGCACGATGCTAACACTGTCCACGCCCGTATCGGCCGGCAGCTTAGCTTCCACTAACTCAGCACAAGTGGCCATCAGGTCGGTGAGGCAAATCAACTGATCTGAGCGGCTTTGGGATTTGACCCTGGCCGGCCAGCGGGCGATAAACGGCACCCGGTGGCCCCCTTCGAAGATATCCGCCTTGTGGCCGCGGAATTTGTAACTGGGATAGTGATCCTTGGCGTGCATCTCGTTGAACTTGGCAGCTGGAGAACAACCGTTGTCAGCCGTGAAGACCAGCAGCGTGTTGTCAGTCAGGCCGTGTTTATCGAGCGCCTTCATCACCTGGCCGACGGTGTCGTCGACCTGCATGACAAAGTCACAGTAGAGATTGATGCCACTTTTTCCTTTCCAGGCTGCGGTTGGCAGGATGGGCGTGTGTGGGGCAGCCAGTGGAAAGTAGACGAAGAACGGTTTGCCTGCCTTGGCGGCCTCGGCACGACGGCCAATATAGTTGACCACTTCCTCGGTGATCTTGGGCAACACGTCGATGGCTTCGAAATCAACATCGGCAGGTCCTTTCCGGTTGAACGCTTTTTCAACCAGTTTGCTCACCTGCGGCCTGTCATTGCGAATGAACACGTACGGGGGCATGTCGAGCGAGGCGCTGATGCCAAAAAAATAATCGAAGCCAACCGTGTTGGGACCGTTCTGGATTGGCTTGTTGTAATCGACGTCCCAGCCACCCTTGTACTGGGCACTCCAGCGATCGCTG
>JAYGDG010000012.1:0-10172 GCA_046583015.1 Pirellulaceae bacterium
GATCAAATTGTTTGGACATTGCCGCTGAACCCTTAAATATTCGAAAGCAGAGCTAGCTGTTAAATCCTGAAACCACTATTATCACGTCCAAAATCAAGATGAGCAACCGTGGTTTACGTACCAGAGGAAGCAACCGGCGATTCGTTACTTCCAGGGTACGGATGAATCAGCTAATGAGGCGGATATGTATCCAGTTTTCAGGGGTTAAGACTTGGCAATTGGAACGTCGGTCGTCATGATGTTCTCAGCTGTTGGCGGGTTTTACAGACCCTGCTTGTTTATGGTGAGGGGAAAACCAGGTGAAAATCGGCTCGACTGAAATTGAAGATACTTTTGCAGAAGCGTTCAAGATGTACTTTGTGCGGTTGGTGGTTACCGCGGAAGACAGCTTTTGGCTGGACGCTGCGATACGGGAAGCAACCGGCTACAGCGCATCGGTGATTGCCTGTGATGCAGAGACAGGAGTTGAACAGTTCATCGCCGCAGAGCAGACTCCCGATGGCAGGCCCGGAGCTGCCTTGCTGATGTTTGGCAGTTCTGTTGAGTCACTTACGAAAGCAGTTACTAATCGGGTCGGTCAGTGTGTTATGACCTGCCCGTCAACGGCGGCCTATGATGGTTCTGGAGAAACCGACGAGAAAATTCCGCTAGGGGAAAACCTCAGGTTTTTCGGAGACGGGTACCAAAAGAGTAAGCAGGTTGATGAGACAAGATTCTGGCGTATTCCAGTGATGGACGGCGAATTCCTCGTGGAGGAATCGGTTGGCGTTGCCGCTGGAATCGCAGGTGGAAATATAATCCTCCAGGCAACCAATAGAACGATTGGGCTGGCAGCAGCACGTCGCGGAGCAGAATCGCTGCAGGAGATGCCAGGGATTATCGCTCCCTTTCCCGGTGGCGTGGCCCGCAGTGGTAGCAAAGTTGGCTCCAAATACAAACAACTGATTGCTTCCACGGCAGATTCCTATTGCCCCTCACTTCGAGGTCGTGTTGACTGTAAACTTCACCCCGAGGCCAATTGCGCTTACGAAATCGTGGTTGATGGAGTTGATGAACCCGCTGTTGCCAGGGCCATGGCGACAGCTATGCAGGCAATTGCAGCAGAAGATATTGTTCGCATCACGGCAGGAAACTACGGGGGTAAACTCGGGAAGTATCACTTCCACTTACACCAACTGCTGGAAACCCCAACACAGTGAAGCTGCTTTAGAATCGAGTTGCCCGGAAGTGACGACCGATTTTTCTGTTAACGTCGGTCCAGTTGTCGCTGAGCGTTATACTCTTTGATAACCGCTGCTTCGCGCGTCAACTTCATTTCTGAAGGTGCCGGTGCATGGTACTGCACATCATCGTGAACATAGTAGGGGCTGGGTAACGTTTGGCCACCAAGATGTGATTGGCAGCCACTGAGCGCTGCTAGGAAACCTAAACCTAAACCACAGAGAATAGTCCGTGTTTTCATCGTTCGATGATCCTTACCTGAAGTGCAGGGAACTGACCTGATAGTTTGCCTAACCGGAAAAATCAGTACTTGGTGAATCGACGTAAAACGGCCAAACGTTGACTGTTTTTCCCGGGAATTGCCGGGAAATAAGATATAACTCCCGGTTTTTTGCTACTTGGGCTATGATGAGTGGAGGTAGTGGAGAAATAGTTTACGTTTGCGTCTGTTTTGCTAGCAAATGTTGATCCCGTTTTTTTACGGGGAGATGGCCAGATCATGAAGCCTCCATCGGTTTTTGACATCAGTCAACCGACTCGGTTATCGATTAGCAAACGGTTGCTTGCCGGTACTCTGGTCCTGGTGACGATGCTGATGGTGACGGCATCGTCCAGTGAGGCTCAGACGGAATCTGCCACGGTACCAAAGCGGGATTACTTTTTGTCTTTCTCGTTTCTTTATGACGGCGACTTTGATCGCGGTGCGCGGGCCTTTCGTTCGGCGGCCCGTTCTGGCATTCGCAGCACCGAAGGCCGTTGGATTGATTCGATCTGTTATGCCACCATGATGGGCGAATGCATGTACCGGATGGGTGAAGTGGGTTTGGCCTTGGAACAATATGAGACGGCGCTCAAGTTATTCCTGGTGCATCAAAACTGGATGCGCCAAGTTGATTTTCCAGCAGTGATTGAACCATCGCGTCGCACGCTTCGGCGTCCGATTACTTGGGGGACGAGTCAACGACAGACGCTGATGGGTCATGTTCCTGACACGGTTTCCATCACGCAAGGCCTGTTTCGGACGCTTCAGATCGGTAAACAGACAGGAATCGTTGCCAGCCAACAACTCTTTCCGATTCATGCCAAAGAGATCGCTCGTTGCACGGCGCTTGCCTTGCGGCGCCGTCGGGAGATCATGGGTCCGGTTTGTAGGTACTCTCCATTGACCATCCAGTTGCTTGATGCCCTGGGTCGCCGTCCTGCCTTACCTAATCACTGGACCCAGTCATGGATTGATCTCCAACTGGGAATCGTGTTGGCCTCAGTCGGCAAGGAAAAAGAAGCGATTGCGATGTTGCAACGGTCGATGTTGATGTCTGGTCGTTTTGACCACGAGTTGACTCCGATGGCTTTATTGGAGCTGGGAAACCTGGCTCTAGAGCAGAACAAGTACGATGAAGCGGGAGCGTTTTTCCTGGAGGCTTCGATATCAGCCGCTGTTTTTGAGCAGTATGATATCGTGGAAGAATCGCTGGCATGGGGACTCAAGGCGCACCTGGCGGGTGGCAAGCAGGGATTCTATGCTCCCTTACCGCTGGCCGCCCAGTGGTCCCGAACTACCTCACGGATGCTGGAGGCTGCACTTTACGTGGCGGCAGCGGAGAACTATGCCACCGTTGGCAATGTTGCTGATGCCAATCTCAACGTTCAAAGGGCACAGCAGGCGATGCGCCGTCGAGAAATGAGCCAGGGAAATCTGGGAGCTCGACTTGTTTATACCAGTGCGTTGCTTCAGTTTCAGCAGGGCAATCTGACTGCTGGTCGAAAATTCCTGGTCCAGGCATTAGCTCATCAACGGAAAGCATCGGCACGCTTGCTGCAATTGAAATTAGCCGATGTGATTGGAGTTGCCGGGGCGAGGACGGACCGGGTGGCTAGCGAACTGTATGCGGCTACTCTCAAGGATCCCACAGAAAAAGACTGGCTATTGCAGCCGTGTGATTCGTTGAACTACTTAATGACACCCCACGAGCAACCTTTGCACCATTGGTTCCAGATATTGCTTCAGCGGAAGGAACCGGAGCGGGCATTTGAAGTGGTGGACCAGATTCGACGTCACCGGTTCACCAGTAATTTGGAGTTGGGAGGTCGCTTGCTGGCCTTGCGCTGGATGATGGAAGCTCCCCAAGATGCCCTGGCCGAAGAGGTATGGGTTCAACGAAAAGTGTTGGAGGGAAAGTACCCGAAGTTCGTCGCGCATTCTATCGATGCCCGCGCGATTCGAGGCAAACTGGCCGAATTACCATTGATTCCAGGAGAAGATGATGCCGGTCGCGAGCAACTGGAGTTGTTGAAACGTTTGCATGAATTGAGCGGCGTTCAGGAAGTCATGCTACATGAAATGGCATTGAAGCCACACGTTACAGAGGCCACTTGCTTGCCGGTGTGCGATGTCAATCATCTCCAGGAGAACCTGGCAGCGGATGAGTTGGTGTTGAGCTTTTATGTGACGACCCAGGGAATTCATGCGTTTGCCTTGCGGAAGACCCATTTTGACCACTGGGTGATCGAGTCACCAAGGAAGGTCCAGTCTGAGTTGAGGAACGGCTTGCGTGAGATGGGCAATATCGAAAGAGATGCTCCGATTGATTTTAATGCGGTGATCGGTGAAGCCTGGAAAGAACCGATGACCAAGTTGAGTGGCCAGTTGTTTCAAGAAGCACCTGGAAACTTGTGGGCAGGAGTAAAGCGGCTGATTATTGTTCCTGACGGATTCCTCTGGTATCTGCCGTTTGAAACATTGCAAGTTGACGGGCAACTGCTGCTTGGTAAGTATCCAATTCGATACGTTCCCACCTTGTCCCTGGCACTCGGAGATGGCCGTAAGTTTAAACCGCCGGCGCGGACCGCCGTCATTGAAACAGAGTTGATGGCCGGTGAATCCGAGGAAACTGGAATTGAAGGTATTGATCAACTCAAGCAACGGATTGCCGGGCTGACGCAATTGCCCTTACCACACGTGGTGCCAGGCAACCTGCTAGTCGCCAATTGCAATCGACTGATCGTAATGTCGGATTTGATTGGCCGGGGTCGAGGACCGTTTCAGTGGATTCCAATTGTACAGGATCGGGCCAGGAAGGGTGATACGCTCGATAGCTGGTTCGCGCTCCCTTGGGGCGCCTGTGACCAGGTGATGCTGCCGGCATTTCATACTTCAGCTGAAGACGCCATGCGGCGCGGAGGGAATGGAAACGAAATCTTTTTGTCGGTTTGCGGATTATTGGCAACCGGCACGCGTACGATTTTGATCAGTCGCTGGCGCACCGGCAGTCCACTTACTTACCCACTGGTAGGCGAGTTTTCAGATCGGTTGACCAGGCAAGCACCGGATCAGGCCTGGCAAGATACGGTTAAATGGTTTTCACGGTTGCCGCTCGACCCCGCAAAAGAACCTCGGGTCAAAGCTCCAAAGGTAGTGATTCCAGTGACCGCGCAACACCCGTTTTTCTGGGCAGGATACATGGTGATTGATACCCAGCGCAGTGAGCCAGCAGCGGCTGCTGAGCCAGTCAACCCTTGAGGAAATTGCAAACCGGGTGATTTCCAGGGTGCTGTAGACCGGACCGATTTCTGTAACAATGAGATTAACTAAAAATTGTCAATCTCGGCGGAACTTGTCGGCCCTACCGGGTGTTTATACAGTAAGGCAAGGCATCCAGTTGTCCGACCGTGATTGACCTACGCATGTTTGTATCGGGATGGGTCCCCCCATCCGTCGAGGTGCCGCTGATGAAATACCGACGACTGTTTGGCCAGGTCTTGCTGGCAGCTTATCTCTCTACTTCATTGCCTGGCCTGCTCGATATTGCCAGTGGTCAATCGTCACCTCGGGAAACCGCAGCCAAGATTGACCAGTTATTGGCCCGTGAGCTTGCCGCAAAATCACTCATTAAGCCGCCAGTACCGGTAAAGCCTGTTGATGACGAAACCTATTTAAGGCGAGTCTTTATTGATTTGGTGGGCGAGCCGCCGACAACTGATGATGTCCTGGCCTTCACACTCAATGCCGATGCTGACAAGCGTTTAAAACTGGTCAACCAGTTACTGGCCGATGAGAGTTATGGGCGCAACTGGGCTCGCTATTGGCGAGATGTCATTCTCTATCGGCGCACCGACGAACGAGGTCTGTTAAGTGCCAGGTCTGTAGAAAATTACTTGACCGAACATTTCAACAAGAACACTTCCTGGAACAAGATAGCAACTGCCTTTGTGACAGCTCGTGGAGACGTAAAGCAAAATGGTGCGACGGCCATCATCATGGCTCAACAGGGGCAACCGGAAGATACGGTTGCTGAAATGTCGCGAATTTTCCTGGGCATCCAGATTCAATGTGCCCAATGTCATGACCACCCCACCGATCGCTGGACGAGGGATCAATTTCACGAGTTGGCCGCATTTTTCCCCCGTGTTGCCGTGCGACCGAAACGTGACCAGGATGTTCCCAGCTTTGAAGTGGTTGGATCCGATACGACGGTTGAAACCCGCCGCAAGTCGAATAACCGCTTTCGCGGAACCCCCGAACATCGTATGCCAGATCTGGAGAACCCGGAAAAACAAGGGCAGATCATGCAGCCGGTCTTTTTCGTGACCGGGGATGAAGTTCCCTTGGGCACTCTGGATGCTGATCGCCGCAGTCAACTGGCCAGTTGGATTACCGGGACTGAGAACCCCTGGTTTAGCCGGGCCCTTGTGAATCGAATCTGGGCCGAACTGGTAGGAGAAGGATTCTATGATCCTGTCGATGACTTGGGGCCAGAACGGGCATGTTCCGCACCCCAGACGCTGGATTATTTAGCGGCTGCCTTTCGTGATCAGCAACACGATCTTAAGTGGCTGTTTGCGACCATACTCTCAACCGAGACTTATCAACAACAAAGTCGGCGCCGTCGAACCTTCGAGGAAATGCCCCACCAGGCAAATTGTAGCCAGCGTTTGCGGGCCGATCAGCTGTTTTCGTCACTGGTGACTGTCCTGCAGATGCCCGATTCTGTTGCCACGGTAAGTCGTCAGCGGTCAAGTCGGTATTCGCCTCGAAGTTCTTTTAACTCGGTCTTCGGGTTTGATCCGAGTACCCGCCGCAGCGATGTTTCCGGGGCCATTCCACAGGCACTCTTGATGATGAATTCACCACAGATTGGTCAGTACGTACTGGCCCGTCGGGATCGCATGCTGGGACGTTTATTGAATGAGGTGACTGATGACCGGCAGGCTCTGAGGGAACTTTATGTTCAGGTCTTGTCACGACAACCGACCGAAAAGGAATTAGACACTTGTCTGAAGTACCGACGGAATGTTGGGAATCGAGCGGAAGCCTTCGAAGATATTCTCTGGTCGTTAATTAACACGGCGGAGTTCTTGCACCGCAAATAAGTTTCTGGAGCAAGAGTTTTTAAGGGAGTAAGAAATTATGGAAAACCGACAGTCCAAGACACGAGTTCATCGACAACTCGATGTTTCCTTTGACCGTCGTGGATGCCTGCGGCGACGCGACTTGTTGAAGATTGCTGGTATTTCCGGAGTGACCATTCCTGGAATAGGCTGGATGAATCAGTTAGCTGGATACGCCCAGCAGTTGAGACAACAAAACCAGGCTTGTATTCTTCTCTGGATGCAGGGTGGGCCTAGCCAGTTTGAGACGTTTTCGCCACAACCAACAAACGCCAGTGGCGGTCAGACAAAAGCAATTTCTACTGCCGTCCCAGGTATCCAGGTTGCCGAACATTTGCCGCAAACTGCGAAAGTCATGGATCAGTTGTGCCTGATTCGTTCGATGCAGAGTCGTGAAGGAAGTCATCCGAGGGCGACTCATTTGATGCAAACAGGATTCTTGCCGACAGCCAGTGTTAAGTATCCCGCCTTCGGTGCCCACGTTGCTCAACAATTAGGTGACCCTGATGAGGAATTACCCGATTTTGTCACGATTGGCCGCAGACGGGGTAATACGGGGGGGGGATTCCTGGGAGTGGAGTGTGACCCGTTCAAGATTAGCAGTCCCGAACGGACCCCGGATAACACACAATTGACGACCACCGAATCACGTTATCGACGACGACTTGGCCTGCTTGATCAGTTGCAGTCGGAGTACGAAGAAAATGGAGGAGAAGAGGAAGTTGCTGACCAGCGCAAGTTATATGCGAAATCCTCACGGATGATTCTTAGCCAGGATATGACCGCTTTTGATATCCAGCAGGAGAGTTCACAGATGCGTGAAGCCTATGGAGATTCCAGTTTTGGTAAGGGATGTCTGCTGGCCAGACGCCTGGTTGAAACGGGTGTTAGCTTTGTGGAAGTGTCGCTGGGTAACTGGGATACCCATCAAGATAACTTTAATCGCAGCAAGAATCTTTGCGAACAGCTCGACCAGCCATTTGCCCAGCTGATCAGGGATCTCCAGCAGCGTGACATGCTGGAACGGACCCTGGTTCTCTGGATGGGTGAATTTGGCCGAACTCCGCGGATCAATGGACGCGGAGGACGGGATCATTTCCCCAAAGCGTTCAACGTGGCACTCGCTGGCGGTGGAGTCCAGGGAGGACAGGTCATTGGTAAGACAACGTCTGATGGTGGGGATGTTGCCGACGGGCTGGTCAAGGTTAACGACCTGTTGCGAACCGTTTGTCATAGCCTGAAAATCGATGCAGACCAGGAAAACATGAGTGCTGCGGGACGGCCCATTCGCGTTGTCGATGGCGGTCAAGTCGTCGAAAAAGTTTTCGGCTAAGACTACCTCTGTCTTGAGCATGACCGCAATTCGATTAGTCCAGGTTGATTTGTCGAAATAGCGGTAGGTGCCGGTAATAGACTTCCAGGCAGCAGACGGAGAGTGCCGTTACGTAAAGCCGTCCACCCGCGCTTTCATGGGGGTTTCCACCTGGTTGGAAGCTGCCGTAGGCATGGCCATTGGTTACCTGCGCGTTGATCAGGGATTCACGCATGTAATAATTCCAGTCTTCCCACTGCTTGCCTCCCACGTGATGAAAGACCTGCGATGCATAGTAGAGGTAATACAAATCAGGTTTTTTCTTTTTTGGAGGACGAGTCCTGGCAAGGTGATTGACACCTTGCATGAGCCTGTTTTGGTTTCTGTTTGGTCGCAGGTACATGCGACACAACAAGCCTTCGGCAGTCATTGCGGGCTTGGGGCTAGTGTTTGGCAGGTAACCGTATTGGCCACTGTTCTTCCATTCTGCCTTATCCAGGTAGGAATTGGCTTTGTTCAAGGTAACAGCTGGAACTCTCAGTCCGGCGGTCCGGGCACTCTGTAATGCCATCACCTGCCAACCCATTACGCTTGTGTCACCGGCTTCTTTGGGACTATATCGCCAGCCTCCTCCTTTCTCATCCTGTGCGTAAACAATGAAATCAATGGCTTTTTGTGCTGGGCCTCGTAATCCCTTGTCTTGCGTAAGGGCAAATGCCTCGCACAAGGTAATAGCACAGAGTCCATGCGAATACATGCGACCACCGGGTTCCATGAAGTGTCCTGTTTCGTTAGCGTGCCCGAGAATAAATTCCAGACCAGCAAGAACATTTTTCTTGTACTTACCGTCCTTGTGCGTTTGTCCTGCTCCCAGGAAGGGCAACAGGGCCATGGCGGTGGCACCTTTGGTAGCCGCAGCAAGATTACCTGGATTGTCACAACGTCCCTGGCAGGCACCGCCCCGGTGATCAAAACTCCAACTTCCATTAGCATTTTGATGCTGTGCAATCCAGTGCAACCCCCTTGCCACGGCAGCTTCTGTGCGAGTCGTACCACCTTCTTTTTTGACGATGGCGACGCGAACGCGGGGATCCCGAGCCTTCAGGGTCGAGCGATAATTCTTGGTATCACTGATGTTTTTCTTGACCTCCTTAATGTCAGGCAGGTCGGGATTCTTGGTGTCAAAATCTTCCCGCAATGCTTTCGCTTCCTGGATGTCCTGCCTGACTTGTTCACGTTGTTCCGGGTCGTTGAGATCAACACCGTCGGGCACCGGGACGTCCTGGTTTAGTTCATCATGGGGATCTGTTTCCACGACGACGCCCCCTTCCCGAACTAAGCTGCTTTCCGTGAGCGAAAGCGTGATCATTAGCTCGGAATCTTCTGGGAACATGAGAATTCCCAGTACCGTTAGCAGCACGATCATGAAGATCATACTGATCACCAGCGACGGGATTGTCTCTTTGCGTCGTGGTTCCCTATTTGCCTGGTTGCCTTCATAAGCCCTTAAATAGCTTGCTACAACGGAAGATTTAGGACCATGGTCTCCGGCAGGAACAGGAAACGGAGTGATTGTTTGCTTTTCCAGTGCCTCGGCTAATCTTATGCTGGTCTGGCAAGCCCAGCAATCAGCAACTATCAGCCAGTTGCGAATCGAGATCGGTGCATGACAGTTGGGACAAGAGCAGATCGAGATGCTGTCATCTATCTCAATAGTTTCAGAAGAGCTGATTAGAACGGCGCCGTCAGCGATCGAGTGGGTTTCAGAAGCAACTGGTGTTAAAGCAGCGTCAGGTGAAGTGAGCGACGTATCCAGTACGGGTAACGGGCCTGGTGAGTTGAAGTCGAAAAGAGGAATTTCAACAGGTTGGGAGAGACTGTCCACATTCAACGAAGACGAATGATCCAGCGGGATCAGCTCGATGAAGAATTCTGAATTGTTGCTAGATGTTGATTTCATCGCGAGGTACTAAACCGATGTCTCTTGGTCCAGTTAGAACTAGTGGTTACTGAGGGTTCTGAAAATTCTTTGTCTGCATGGTCCTGACAACCTGAACCGTTACCCCCCCGCAGTCCTCAGAGGCCACCATCCTATTCTAGCTTATGGGGTAGCGGAGGAACAAGCAACGGAACTGTCATTCACCGATTGCACTGGCAGACAAGGGACTATTATGTCGCTACGATGGAGCTATGAGTTCGACCCCGGGGGAGGTTAGATCTGAGAAATGAGTGACGCACGTCCGGAAACCAA
>JAYGDG010000039.1:0-2939 GCA_046583015.1 Pirellulaceae bacterium
TGCCGATGTCTGACATCCACAAAATCCTTGATGTCGTACCGAATCTCTACTGGAAAGCCTTGGTGCTCCTTTGGCGAGTTGGTGGCCTGCGAAGAGATGAAGCCCTGCTTCTCAAATGGGATGACGTGCTGTGGAACCAGCAAAAGCTCAGGGTTCCATCCCCAAAAACTTCCCGTTACGGAAAAGGTGAGCGTATTATCCCATTGTGGCCAAGCCTGGAAGCGGTTCTCGGAGAACTATTCGAGCAGACTGCTGAAGGAACTGAGCAAATCATCTCTATCTATGCATCCGGTCAGAATCTGGGCACCGAGTTTGGGCGGATTATAGAGCGGGCCGGTGTGACAAAGTGGCCACGGTTAATCCAGAACTTACGTTCATCATGCCAAAATGACCTGGAGCTTTCCGGGCATCGAATGTCCGTGATCGCCGAGTGGATTGGTAACTCTGAATCAGTCGCCAGGAAGCACTACCTTGGCGTGACGGACCAGGACTTCCAGAGGGCTCAAGACCTCAATCCCTTCACCAGCATTGTGCGCCAGGTTGTGCAGCACCCAGCAGCAGAGGGCTGCACGGCGTCCCACAAGAAAAACCAAGGGTCACAAAAAGCCAATAAAAAAGGCCACTTGCACGTTCCTGCACCTCAGTGCAATCCGCTGCAAATGGCCTTAGCTCCCCCGGTAGGGCTCGAACCTACGACCTAGCGGTTAACAGCCGCTCGCTCTACCAACTGAGCTACAGGGGAATATTAAACTAGTTTATTTCAGTCCTGCCTCGCTGGCAATTGCTGAAACGATGATAATTACAATCAACTACCCCCAGGTCAAGACCTCTTCTTGACCATCACCACCTGGTTGCCCGCCTTGTTGTATTGGACATGGTCCATGTAATGCCTCATTAACATCACGCCCCGTCCCGAAGGTTTTTCCAGGTTTTCATCGGCGGTCGGATCGGGTAAGGCATCCGGGTTAAAGCCCGATCCCTCATCGATAATCTCGACTCGTAATTCGGTCTCCGAAACCTGAAAGGTGATCTCAACCAGCTTTTCGGGATCCCCGGCATTACCGTGCAAAATCGCGTTCACGATCGCTTCTTCGAGGGACAAATGGACTGCGAAAACATCCTGCTCGAGCCATTGCTGGCTTTTCAATTCAGCCAATAGCTTGTCGAGCGTTGCGGACCCCTCCTTGGTGATACTCGGGATGCGCTCTTCCAGCACCCATAACCAGCTTTCGTTTGCCATCAGCCAATCCGCGACAATGTCTGAAAAGATGCTACCGTAAACGAGACGTCCAGCAGGGACTAGAACGAAGCCACTGCCGTGGGCTCATCGTCCATAATTTCAAAATGCTTGTCCAAGCGTGTAATCGTAAAAACATCCATGATGCCCGCACAAATGCTGCAGAATTTAAGAGCACCGTTACGCTCTTTTACCTTCTTGTCCAGGATGATTAACCGATTCAGCGCCGCACTCGATAAGAACTCGACGTCGACGAAATTGAGCAACAACTTGTCCCTCTCATCGACTTCTACCAATTGAAACAAATCTTCGCCCAACTGTTGAATCGATCCAGCATCCAGAATCCTCTGGTCGTTGAAACGAACCACCGTCACTCCGTCGGTTTCCGTCACGCTAATCTGCCGATAGTCGGCCATAAATCACCATTCCTCTCAATCTTGTTTCGCTGCAACCGATGGCCCTTGTCCGGTCTCTCCGCTGACTACTTCGACGACCGGTTACACGAAAGGCTAGAACTGTTCTCAGCATAAAACAAAATCTGCTGATTTGCTAGACCCAGCGACTAAAACCAGAGCCTGTTAAAGGCAGCAAGCAGGGCCAGCACAATCGTCAGTTCCTGTTGACGTGGCACGCACGATCAGAGGAAACTACGCTTTCACCAAAGCAAATCGAGAAAACCCTGCAGCCATTTCATGGATGAACCTCCCGCCAACCTGCCAGCTGCCCAGTCCCTGGACAACCGGGAAGGTCTGCAGTCTAAGAGCTTCATCGGCTTGCTACTGACCCAACTGCTGACCGCCATTAACGACAACGTGTTTCGCTGGCTGGTCATTGGCGTCGGGAAAGATTTTGTCGATCCGGAACAAGTGCGCAATATTCTCATGGCAGGGACCGCCTGTTTTGTACTCCCCTACCTGCTGCTGGCTGCCCCGGCCGGCTTCCTGGCCGATCGCTACAGCAAACGAAATGTCATCTTCGGCTGCAAAATTGCTGAAATCGTCATCATGGGCCTCGGCACCCTGTCCATCGTTTTGGGTAACATCTGGGTCCTGTTCGCCGCCGTCGCCTTGATGGGTGCACAAAGTGCACTTTTCTCCCCTGCCAAGCTGGGTAGCGTCCCCGAGTTGCTCAAAAATGATCGTATTTCACTTGCCAATGCTCTCTTCGGCTTAACGACTGTCGTGGCAACTGTCGTGGGCATGGCGATAGGCAGTCGGCTGGCGGACATCACCGGGTATCGAGGGCAGGAACACTGGCAGTGGTCCGGGATAACACTGGTCACGATCGCGATCATAGGCACCCTGCTAAGCCGGCTGATCCGGCCCGTGCCGGCTGCTAATCCAACTCGCAAGTTTCCCTGGAACGCGGCCACTCAAACTTATCGTGATCTGCGGACGCTCGGTGCCAGCGGCCCCTTGTTACGCGTGGCCCTGGGCATCGTCTTCTTCTGGTCGGTCGGGGCCCTGGCCCAACTGAACATCGATCAATTTGCCTCCGAAGGTGGTGGACTCTACGAAGCGGACAAAGTGCCCTTGCTGTTCTGCCTGATCCTGGGAGTTGGAATTGGTAGTATCCTGGCAGGTGTCTGGTCCGGGGGCCGTGTCGAACTGGGCATCCTGCCGCTGGGCGCCTTTGGCATCGCCGTCAGTTCGATGCTGATCTTCACGGTTCAGGATACGATCATTGATCCGATGGCACCCTG
>JAYGDG010000044.1:0-3868 GCA_046583015.1 Pirellulaceae bacterium
GCTCGCTGGATTACCAGTGATACGACTCAGGGATTCGGGTCGGACTACGATAACTCCTTCCGACTTCTTGCCACGGGCAAGCCATTTTCAGTGGCTTCCGTGATGATCGCAGTTGGTATTGTCTTTGCACTTTGGCTAGCCAGTCGTCGCTTTTGGTCCAAAAATCGCGCTACCCGACCATCCGGACTTGCCTTCACGCTTGGAGTTTTGTTTTCCCTGACTTTGATCGGGTTTGGCAGTCTCCGTTACGTCGACGGTGTCTCAAGTCAAAAGATCCTGGACCTGGCCAAGTCGACTCCAATACAAGTCGAAACAAAGAAGATGACGGTTGTTGACGTCAATGTCGAGAAAAAGGCAATCTTGGTGAGCGGGGAACACCCGAGTATCCAAGCAACCGGGTTACTTCTGATGGAAGATACCTCTCAGGTCAAAAGTGAAAACAAGGTGTCGGGAAAGCGTAAGATCGACTGGGCAACCCTGGACTACCAGCCCGTCAGTGGGGCATTGGTCGAGACAAAACAGACCGTCATTGCCTTCGCAGCTCCCATCGGTCATCTAATCAAAGATGGAAAGCTGAAGCCGTCTGTTGAACTCTATAAGGTTGATCTGATTAAGATGGATCTCGCTTCCTACAACCCACAAAGCAGGGACTTCACCTCAACTCCAGGATTGCCGGGGCTGCTTCCGCAAATCGCAATGTACTTTGCTGGATTCTTGATGATCCCGGCATTCCTCATTACAACGATCCTCCTGCTGAGGGTCAATGCGAGACAAATTGGGTTGCCTGTTTCTGTCATGGTCGGATCGATTATCCTGACGGGCATTGTTGCCAGTAAGATCGAGTCAGACGTTAGCGTACGGTTCATGTTCCTGGTCTTCGGCGTGATCGGTCTATTGATCTTTAGCGTTTCGCGGTTTATCCAGGTCGCACTTAAGATTGGCTCGCAGTCGATTCGGCTTCCGCTGATGGCAACCAGTTTGCTGGCCACGGTCTGGTTACTGGGAAACACGCCCATCGGCCAAACGCTCGTTCCTGCTGCCACATTGTGGTTGTTAGTCATTGCAGTGGTGGCAGCTATCTTTCTTAATCGGACAATTTATGGACGTTACCTGCTGGCACTGGGGCGCAACGTGGAAGCGGCCAGATACAGTGGAATTAACACTGACCGGATGATTATTGTGGCCTACATTATTTGCAGTGTTTGTGCAGGAATTGGTGGGATCCTCTTTGCGCTGGATGGAAACTCCATTCAGCCGGCCAGCCATGGAAATTTCTATGAACTTTATGCGATTGCCGCGGCCGTGCTCGGTGGTTGCAGCCTTCGTGGTGGTGAAGGGTCGATTGCCGGTGTGGTGATTGGCGCTGCCGTCATGTTTGTTCTCTACAACGCCATAAATCTGCTGGGAATCCCTTCGACACTTGAATTTGCCATCATTGGTCTGGTCATCCTGGTTGGTGCCATGACCGATGAAGTTGCCAAGAAATTGAAGGACAGAAAACTTAGCGCGGCACACTAACAGAACTGCTGACAGTTAGTTGCCGATGTAGCGGGCGTAGACGGTCTTTGCTTCCGAGATGTCGTCGGTACCACCGATAATGGCCCGACCGTCAGGAAAGACGGTGATTCGATACGGTTCGATTTCTGCCCGCAACAGATACTGGTTCCTCGTTACCTGGCCCAGGCCCGTCAGCTTTTCCTCCAGTTGTGGCAGTGAAAGGGCTTCCTGTTCCGGGAAACTAAGCTGCACCGCGTTGCGTCCACACAAGACTGCAGTATGACTTCCCCGCTGGCCAGTTAACCAGGGGCGTTCACCCTGCTTGCAACTGGGACAGTCGGTCGACGCTAACAGCCCATCCAGTTTGACCTGCCGGATTCGATTGTCCCACATTTCAAAGACGGTCAGGTCGCGGTTGATCGCCGCCTGGTTCCCGCTGAGCAGTTTCAAGGCTTCCACGGCCTGGTAAGAAGCAATCACATTGACGATGGGTCCCAAGATACCTGCCGAGTCGCAGGTGGGCGTTGTCCCTGGCGGCGGCGGCCCTCCCTGCATCAGGCAGTGAAGACAGGGTGTTTCACCGGGCACAATGGTCATGGTCTGCCCTTCGGCGCCAATGCAACCGCCGTAGATCCAGGGTATGCCAAATTGCAGAGCAGCATCATTGAGAAGAAAGCGTGTTTCAAAGTTATCGGTTCCGTCGAGAATGACATCCACCTGGTCCAGCAGGTCACCAATGTTGGTGTGATCGACGTCGGTCACAACGGCTTCGATATTGATCTGGGAGTTGATTGCCTGCAGTCGCGTTTGCGCTGCAATGGCCTTGGGGATTCCGGCCGCCACGTCCTGTTCATCGTAGAGAACCTGGCGCTGGAGATTGTTGGTTTCCAGGAAATCGCGGTCGACCAGTCGCAAGTTTCCTACCCCGGCGCGGGCCAGCGTATTGGCCAGCACCGATCCAAGTGCTCCACAACCACAGATCAGTGCCCGACCCTGAGATAATTTTTGCTGACCCTCTTCTCCCATGGGAGGGTAGCGCATTTGTCTCACGTAACGATCAAGAGAAGAGTTATCTTGATTCAAGAGGATTGCCTCCAGCACGCATCGCTCGACGATTTGATGGGACTTAAATGATCACGTAACCGGCCAGTTCTTCGGCCTTGGCCAGATCGTTTTCCAGTTCTTGACACGCTTGAACGGCTTCTTCAACTGAACGCATCGTATTGACTGATCGTACGGCGACAACCGGCAGGGAACAACCCTCGAGAGAGGGAGAAAAGTCCTTGGGAGTTGTGAAATCAGAGAAAACGAACTGGCTCCACTCGGCCACTGGCAGATCGGCCTGCTGCCGAACCCATTGGCCGAGTATCAAATTAGGAGCGGTGGATCGCAAACGTTCGATGTCGCTGATAGTTCCGTCAATCACGGCCATGCAGACCGCCGGCCAGCGTGCCAGTTCTACCAGTTGCTGACAGATGCTGGTTTCGTCGCCTGCGACGGTGGCGACGATCCAGGTTCCCAGTTGTGATGCTTGCTCCAGTAAGGATTCTTCTACCTTGTCAACGATCAGTGCCAGGGATTGTTGGCGGCATTGGTCGGGGGTCCAGTCGCTGAGATTGCCGACGGAAGTTGCTTTCAAGATCCAGGGTTCCGTGTTCCAGAAGAATTGTCGGCCTTTAATGGGAATCGACCGCATGCCAAAGGAAGCCTGCTGTTCTTGTGGTTGACCGGGCCCGGCCAGTTTCAGCGTGACCTGGTACAGAGCCGGGACTTCAGCTGACCAGAAACAGGGATCGGGCAGATTGGCCCGGGCCAGTATCGTGCTTCCGGATCCTTGATCGACCAGGGTGTATTTTGCAGGCAGCGTGTGGGCGCGGCTGCAATGAGGTCCGTACAATTGCCCGCTAAGTCTCCAGCCAGCTTCCCAGTAAGCCTGCAGGTCAACGTCGGCGCGCAGACGCACGTAGACTTGCCCAAGATGTGCGTCTGCCTGAGTGTGAAACAGGTCCCAATCAAGAGATAATTCTGTGAGTGGTTTCAAAACGGGAGATTCCATGGAATGCTGAGTATCCATCAGGATAGCAGGGTGGACTTGAGTGCTTGGGCCAGGTAGTGCCCCGTATGAGAGTCGGAGTTTTGCACGATTTCTTCTGGGGTTCCAGTGGCAACAACTTTCCCCCCCTCATCAGATGCCCCGGGGCCCAGGTCAATAATATAGTCTGCCGATCGCATTAATTGGAGGTTGTGTTCGACGATAATCAGGGAGTGTCCCACATTGAGCAGTGCGTCAAAGCAATCCAAGAGCTGGACAATGTCGGAAAAATGAAGTCCGGTCGTTGGTTCGTCCAGGATGAAGAGTGTCCGCTGGCGC
>JAYGDG010000141.1:0-3286 GCA_046583015.1 Pirellulaceae bacterium
CGACGCTCTTCCGATCTAACCACGCTGATTCTACGGCGATATCTCGTTTTCATTTCTTCCCAGAAGTAGATCTAGAACCCCTGCGCACTGGCTCCAAACCGGCCAGCAGACTGCTGTTTTCGTGGCAAACAAGTCGGGAAAGGCCTGGATATTCAATTTCTTGCGTTGCGATGCAGATCTTCAATTCTATAATCAAGCGTTAATGTGGATGCGCAGATCCGGTGCCTCTACTTATACGATTGACGCAACCATGAAGGGACAGCGATGTTCATCACCTCCACTTGTAGGTCGACCCGTCCTGGTAGTAGCAGCAAGTTGGTTTTGATTTGCTGCACACTGGTTCATGGGATGTTGCTTGGTCTCCCGACTGGCCTGGTTATTTCCTCGTCCTCACAGCTACTGGCCCAGGATGCTCCGCAGGCAGCCAAGGTCTTTGCCCAGCGTTTGGTTGTGCCGTTGCCGATCGTGAATGATGTTGACAGCAACGTTAAGCGTTCCGTGCTGGCGGTGTTAGACCGCTTCCAGAAGGAGGGGGGATTCCAGGGTGAGGGGGCCCGTCCGATCCTGGTTTTGGAGTTCCGCCCCCGGGAAGGAACTGCCGGAGAAAGCAGTGAATTTGATCGGTCCTATTCGCTGGCCCGTTTCCTGACCAGCGACCAGTTGCGACAGGTTCGAACGGTGGCTTACTTGCCCAAGAGTGTCCAGGGACATTCTTTGTTACCGGTCCTGGGATGTCAGCAGATAATCATGGCTGCTGATGCGCAGTTGGGGGCAGCTGGAATTTCTGACGAACACGTGGATCCGGGAGTTCGACTGGTCTACGAGAATTTTGCCGATCGGCGTCGCGTGGTCAAACCTGCGGTAGTACTCGGCATGCTGGATCGCCAGTTGATTGTCTACCAGGTAACGACTCCTCAGGGACCGCGCTACGTGCTGGCTGATGAACTGGAGCAACTCAAGAAAGAGGGATTGGCCAGTGAAGCCAAGACGATTATTCCCGCTGGCGATCTTGGGCTCTTCACCGGAAAACAACTCCGCTTGGAGTTTGGTTTTGTCAGTCACCTGGCCGCCAACGAAGTCGAACTGGCTGAAGCACTGGAAATTCCGGCGTCCCTACTGAGCGAAGATCCATCGTTTGGTGGAAAGTGGCGACCGGTACGTGTGAACCTCGAGGGTCGGATTAACAACCAGAAAGTGGCGCGCCTCAAGAATGAGATTCGCAAACAGCTGGACGATCACGAGGTTAACTTCGTGTGCCTTTGGATTGATAGCCCGGGAGGGTCATTGGCAGCCAGCGTCGACCTGGCGAATTACCTGGCGGAACTCGATTCGACCCAGGTTAAAACGGTGGCGTTTATCAACCAGGAGGCACTGGCCGATGCCGCTTTACCCGCCTTGGCTTGTGATGAAATGGTGATGGTCGACGGTGCCCGTCTTGGTGGTCCGGGCGAATATCAACCATCACGAAAGGAGTTGAAGAACCTGGAAGAGACGTTGGGGCCCATTGCCCAGGCGAAAGGGCGTAACTGGTCTCTCATGAAGGCCATGGTTGCTCCCAAATTGCAAGTGTTCCGCTACCAGCGGGCGGATACGGGTGAAGAGCGCTATTTGTGCCGGGACGAATGGGGCAAGTTGAAAGATCAGCAACAATGGCTTGAGCAGCAGGAGCTGTCGGTTGTGGAAGGGTTGTTGTCCGGTAAGGCGCAGGAGATTGCCATCAGTCGCAAGACGGTACAGAACCTGGACGAACTAAAAGTACTCTACCAGTTACCGGACGAGTTAGAGCTTGCCGAGACACCGCGGCTGACACAGGCCTTGGATCGACTGGTTGCACAGCCCTGGTTTGTTTCCACTCTTCTATTCTTTGCCTTTCTTTTCTTGATGTCAGAAATTTCGGCGCCTGGTCTAGGGATTCCTGGATTTATGGCGATAGTCTGTTTTCTGTTGTTTTTCTGGGCCCAGTTTCTCAACGGGACCGCGGGCTGGCTGGAAGTGCTGCTTTTTGTCAGCGGAATTATCTTTGTGGCTCTGGAGATCTTCGTTATTCCTGGCTTGGGAATTTTTGGGATTGGTGGTGGCGTCATGATCGTCGGTGCCATCATCATGGCCAGCCAGACGTTTGTTGTTCCCCGCAATTCTTATCAACTGGATGTTTTCATGAACTCTCTGCTCAGATTCGTGTTAGCTTGTGGAGGGGTGATTGTTGTTATCTGGGCGATGATTCGCTTTTTCCCGAATAATTTTTGGTTTCGCCAGGTGGTCTTAGCGCCCTTGAGTCCGGAAGAACTGGCAGCCCAGGAGCTCCGAGAGGAAATTGTTTCCTGGAAGCACCTGATCGGCGAGCAGGGTATGACTTCAACTCCACTGGTGCCGGCGGGTAAAGTACGAATTGGGCACAAGCTGATTGATGTCGTGAGTGATGGCGATATGATCGAGAAGGGAATTCCAGTGGTTGTGGCTGAAGTAAAGGGAAACCGGGTTGTCGTCCGGCAGGTAGAATCGCCATAATTAGCAACGACCTGTTCCTTTCAGACTTCTCAACAAACCGGATTGAGCCAGGTGCATGATGACACCGACATATTGGGCCATTGGTCTGTTTCTTTTCGGTCTTTTCCTGGTAAGCCTGGAGGCGTTTATTCCGTCTGCAGGCGTGCTGGGCCTGGTCGCCGGTAGCGTGCTTGTCTGGTCGGTTTACCAGGGCTTTGTAGCGAGTACTGCCTGCGGAATTAGTTTGATCGTGGCTACGGTTGTTGCCTTACCGCTGTTGTTTGCCGTGTTCGTAAAATGGTGGCCATTGACTCCCTTAGGTAAGCGCATGCTTATTAGTGTTCCGGATGATCCAGATGAACTATTGCCCGACGGAGAAGTTTATCGCCAGATTCAATCGCAGGTTGGCAAACGTGGTACGGCCGTTTCCGACTTGTTACCCAACGGTCGCATTACGATTGAGGGAACAGAGTTTGATGCGGTCACCGAGGGTGTTTTGGTCGATGCTGGGACGCTGATTGAGGTGACGGATGTTCAGGGGAATCGGATCATTGTGCGACCACTGGCTTCTTCGCCAGCCGCGGTTGCCACCCCCGAACCGAAATCGAAAGAGGCTTCTCGGGACTTCTCTCAGGAGTCTCCCGACTTGGAAGTTGATCCCTTTGACGATCCACTGGCTTGACAACGGCTGCTGAGCGGGTTACACCGACATTCTCGAGGTACCGTAGCTGCACTCGGCAAGCAAAATCAGGGGTTGGTGGCAGTCCGGTCGAGTTATAGCCGAGTCGCAGTATTGAAG
>JAYGDG010000169.1:0-11244 GCA_046583015.1 Pirellulaceae bacterium
AGATGAGTATGGATCACGTCATTCCCAGAAGCTTGGGAGGAGAAACCAAGTGGGACAACGTCGTCTGTTCATGCGTTGACTGCAATACCCGTAAGGGCGGACGTACCCCAAAGCAAGCTCGCATGCGACTGAAAACGAAGCCCATCAGACCCAGCCATCATTCCCTGATCGACATCAGCATCAAACATCCGAAGTATGCTATCTGGCAGATCTTCTTGCCACAAGTTACCCGGCAAGAAGCAACGGTTGCCAGTTAGAACCCCCAGTTAGAACCCCCAGTTAAGGCCCCCAGTTAAGGCCCCCAGTTAAGACCCGCTGACTGGCCGAACCACGACCCTGGCAGGCAAACGTTTTTCCTGTTGGCAACAGGCGTCACAACTTAAGCGTGGATCGTATCCCTGGCAAACGCGAAGTCCCTAGACGCAACTGCCAAGGATCTAGCAGAGCGGGTCTTTTTTCTCTATCACCACAACAGCCTCTGAACCCGTCGACAACTCGACATTTAATTCCACGAATGGCAACCACTCTTCTGGCACATTGTCTTCGTGAAAAATTGCCTCGACCGGACATTCCGGAACACAAGCTTCACAGTCAATGCATTCTTCCGGATGGATGTATAACATCTGGTCGCGATCCGTTCCGGGAGCAACCTCGTAAAAACACTCCACTGGGCAAACCGTTACGCAATCGGTGTATTTACATGCAAAGCAAGGCTGACATACGACGTGTGTCATTGAACTGTTTCTCCTTTAATCTTCTTAAACCGAGTCTCTATGAAGGACGGGTTTCAAAGCAGGGCGAATCTAGCCCCTCATTCGGCTAAATCCCCGCCACGCCACTAGCTAAAACAGCCGATCCAGCGAGAATTCTCCTCTCACCAGTCGAGCCAGACCAAGTAAAACAAAACCTCATGCCCAGGTGACCATGCCAGCAGTTTGTGCTGTTTGACCACCAAGGGCCTACAAAGTAACCACTAGACCGGTTTCAACCGGCCAACTGAAGTGGAATCGTAGTCTCCCGCTGAAAACCTGTCAAGATATTGTCTGGACGGCATTTACGACAATACGATCAACCTTGCCCCAGATTCGGTACGGCTCTAGAATCACTAGATTAAACGAGTTAACCCTGACGAGGCACTCTTGAAGTGACACTCGGCAGTGGTTTGTTTCAGTACTCCCTCGCAACCCGAGGTTTACAGTCGTGGCATTGTCGGAATTTGACCGCAATCTGCTCGATCGTTGTCTGCAGCGGCAGCCTCGTTCTTGGGAGAATTTCGTCGATCGGTTTCTGGGCCTGGTGATTCACGTGATCAACCATACGGCTCAAAGTCGCTCGATTCGGCTGATGCCTCAAGATGTTGAGGATCTTGCTGCCGAAATCTTCCTGAACGTTGTTCAAGATGACTTTGCTGTGCTGCGACGCTTTCGGGGTCAGAGTAGTTTAGCCACCTATCTCACCGTGGTCGCTCGGCGAGTTGCAGTTCGTCAGTTAATCAAACAAAAACTCGGCTCTCAGTCATCTGACCCGGCCGATTCGGAGAGTCAATCGCGTAGTTCTGCAGCCACTTCGCATCCCTCTGACACGCGACGAACATTTATTCTCAACGCACCTTCGCACGATCCGAAATTCCAGAGAACCGATCCAGGGCCAGCCCCCGAAGAACGATTGAGCAATCACGAAGAGGTCTCACGGTTGCTCGACGGACTTGACCTGCAGGCAGCGCGAATCGTTCGCATGTATCACCTGGAAGGAAGGACTTACCGGGAAATCAGTAGACTGGCTGGCGTACCGGAAAACAGCATCGGGCCAATGCTCAGTCGTGCCAGGGCCAAGATGCGTCAGCAGGATATCGACACACCGCTAAATTCCTGACCGCTGGCTAACGTTAGCGGCGCAAGGTATCTCCTCGAAAGCGCGGAATATATCCGGTATACGGCGTCTCACCCCGATGAGAACTGCCCCCCACTGGTTGTGCCGATGACGAATCAGATTGCTTCGGACCCAACAGGTTTGGATCAACCAAATTGATCTGAGGAACACCAGCCATCGACGGCAAGGCCCAAAGTTGTGAGGCTTCACCGGTAATCTGGTTAATCTGGTAGCTGCCCACATCGATCGTGAATTGCATTTGATTGGGTTGTCCTGGAGCAATCTGGATCTTGACGTGATGCGGCAATGACACACCGTAACCAGGATAGAATCGGTGCCTCGAAGCCTGCACACTGGCCAACAATTGCCCCTGAGAATCTGACAGCTGTTGACGTAAGACCCAGGCATATTGATCGTGAATGACCGTCGTTCGTATCAACTCTCCTTGCGCAGAAGCAAGACGAGTGCGGATCTCCAGCTCACCCGGTTGACTGACAAACGGCCCCTCATGCCGGTGATTCGGATCCAAGTAGACCAGACCCAGGGCGTCGATCAACCACAGCGGTTCCACTGGTAACATCTGTCGAACACGCTGCTGGGCAAACTGGTCGTGAGTGGCATAGTAAACTGCTGGCTCAGGATGTTGTTTAAACCACATCCAAAACAGCTCGTCATTACTGCCAATATCCAATTCCGGACCGCTGAAGTTAAACATCCCGGCCTGCATCCGAAAGCGTTTCGGCTTTTGCAGAACTATTTTGGCACGCAAAGCGGGATAGCCAGTAACGCTCACCCGGGCATCCCGTGCTTCCAACTGGTAAACCCAGCGTGTCGCATTCACCGCTGTCAAGGCCTCCGCTAATGACGGAGTTCCCTGGAAGACAGCGGGTGGCAATCCTACCGATTCGTTGAACCGGTTGGTCTGCCAGCAAGTAGCGCCACTGGCCACGAACAACACGCCAAGCAATAACAGTCGATTCAGGGATCCACTTCTCACGTCAGCATCCTTGCCTTATTATCCTGCCTTGATTTCGTCGCCGACGGTCCATGTCGGCTGATCCAACTCTCTTACTTTCCGGTGGAAGTTAAGCCGCGTTGGCAAACAACAGCTTGGCCAATTCCTCTTGAATCTCTACAATCCGGGCCGCCGTGGGTGTCTCGACAACAACCTGGTATTGCGTCTCGTTACGCGGGCAAAACAAGACCATCACTTCCTGCCCCTGCTCGTTAGTTTCCGTTGCCTCAACTCGCATCATGCGACGACGAATCATTAGCAGTACCAGGATGTAACAAATGTCCTGCTGGTCTGCAGCTTGCGCCAGTTTCTGAAAGTAATGTAACATCACGTCGTTGGGTGCCCAGTTGAGACGATTGGCATCGGGCGATGGCATTTGCGACTTCCACCAGCCAAGGGCCTCCTCGGGAGGCCCCTGCCAGGAACCTTCCGCGTAATCATACCGCCGCACATCCCCCCCTTCACTTAACAGGACGGAGAAAAACGTCTCGCCCGCTTTCAGTTCACGATCCGTTTCGTGACATCGACGGGTACAACGCTGTACGTTAAATTCCAGCATGCCAGCAGAGACCTTACAAATCGTGTCAGGGTACGTTTCTATCCGCGGCGAATCGTACGCCAAAGCGATTTTCGACTCAAGGCACAACTGTCTGAAAAGAGGATCTCGAAATTACCGCTTTTGCCAGCCTTCCCCGTTTCGTCTGTTTTGTTCCCTCAAACCGAGAAATTCAGCTTTGTGCTGGCACATCGACTCCCCAGTAATTTCTGTGGTATAACCAACGACTACCACGATCCGGCAACGTCAATACTGGCCCTTTCGCGACGTTTTACAGGGAGTTCTTGGAAGCATGCTACGATCCCTTCTTATTGGCTGCTCAATGTTACTAGTCACAGCTTCCTTGGGAGCTGAGAACTGGCCTGGCTGGCGAGGACCTCAAGGGATCGGGACATCCGCCGAAACCGGTTTCCCCGTGAAGTGGTCTCCCACCGAGAATATTCGCTGGCGAGCTCCCCTGCCTGGACCTGGTAATTCAACACCGGTTGTCTGGGAGGATCAGGTCTTTGTAACCTGCGCATCAGACGAAGGGAAACAACGGTCCTTGATTTGTTTTGACCGGAGCAGCGGTAAGCAGCGCTGGCAAAAGTCGGTCTCCTTTGCAGCTGTTGAAGTCACCCACAAGACGAATCCTCAATGTGCTTCCTCTCCTGTAACGGACGGTAAACAGGTGGTTGCCTGGTTTGGTTCTGCCGGTCTGTATGCTTACGACATGGAAGGGAAACTGCTCTGGAAACGCGATCTTGGCAAGTTCGAGCATGTCTGGGGGACCGCTTCGAGTCCCGTCATTTTCGAGAACCTGGTCATTGTTAATTGTGGTCCTGGCCTGCGAGCTTTCTGGGTGGCCATGGATAAACAGACCGGTCGCGATGTCTGGAGATGGGAGCCCCCGGAAGCGAAAAGTGCCAAGCTGGCTGAATTTCGTGGCTCCTGGAGCACGCCGGTCATTGATGGTAGTGGCGACCAAGCCCTGATGTTCCTGAGCATGCCAACCCGGCTCTATGCCGTCGAACCTCGGACTGGCAAAGTTCGCTGGTCATGTGGGGGTTTAAGCAAGTTAATCTACACCTCGCCACTGGTCACCAAGGATACGGTGACGGTCATGTGCGGCTATCACGGTCCGTCACTGGCAGTTCGACGTGGCGGCCAGGGTGATGTCACGGCATCCCATCGGTTATGGCTCCTGGAAGACCGCCCGGCAAATCCGCAGCGTGTCGGATCTGGAGTGGTTGTCGGCGACCACATCTATATCTTGAACGAAACCGGAATTGCCTGGTGCATGGAGGTCAAGACGGGCAAGAAGCTCTGGGAACAACGGTTGGGCAAAGCCAAATCGTGGAGCTCGATGTGTTACGTGGAGGGGCGTCTCTACATCGTGAATATGGATGGCGTCAGTTTTGTCCTGGAACCGAATGCTACATCGTGCAAGATTGTTTCAGAAAACTCGCTGGACGGATTAACACGCGGATCCATGGCATTTTCCCAGGGACTCATTTTTGTCCGTACCTATAAACAGCTGATTTGCATTGGCAATTAGTGAGCCTTGACCAGTAGCAGAGGCTGAGTTAGAGTTGAAAGGTAGTGACTACTGGTGTAAACAATGGCACGAACTGGAAAGAAACAAATGAAAACTCCCGGCACCTTAAATTACTTGCCGCTATTAGGACTGCTGCCAGGCAGCAAATCGCCGGGGTGATTGTCACGTCTTGATTACTGACAAATCCAGAAACCCCGGAGCTCTGCAAAGCTTCGGGGTTTTTTTACTGATTACAAAGCAAACGAAACCACTATGCCTATCACGATCATGACTGCCACCGACTCTTCACGGCAATCCGTGGGAGAATCGCTTTGCTTGTTGTTGCCCGCGCCGGTCAAGGACCGGCACGAACTGCTTGGCTAGACGATCCCGGCAACCGCCGGTCTTCCATCGTCGAAAAACAAGGCACGATCTCTCATAAGGCAACTACTAATGAATGATATGCGGACCATTACGATCTTTGACACCACGCTGCGGGACGGTGAGCAATCGCCCGGAGCGAGTATGAATCTGAACGAAAAAATGGAAATGGCGCAGGCCCTGATCGACCTGGGCGTTGACATTATTGAGGCCGGTTTTCCCATCGCATCTCCAGGGGACTTCGAAGCCGTCCAGGAAATCTCCCGCAACATGACAGGAGCTACCATTTGTGGCCTGGCCCGTTGCCATGACGCAGACATTGACCGAGCCTGGGAAGCGCTCAAGCATGCAGATAAGCCACGTATCCACGTCTTCCTGGCAACCAGCGCTATTCATCGGGAATTCAAGCTGCGAATGACGCCTGAAGAGATTGTGCAGCGAGCGGTCGCTGGCGTGAAACGAGCCGTTGGTTACTGCGATGACGTGGAGTTTCCACCCGAAGATGCCGCCCGCACCGAACATGACTTTCTTTGCCAGGTCGTGGAAGCGGCCATTGATGCAGGGGCCACCACCGTCAATATCCCCGACACCGTCGGTTACGCAACTCCCTCGCAAATGGGTGATTTGATCAGCCTGTTGCGTGAGCGGGTCAGTAATATTGACCAGGCAGTGATCAGTGTCCATTGCCACGACGATCTGGGAATGGCCGTGGCCAACAGCCTGGAAGCCGTTCGGCAAGGTGCTGGACAGATCGAATGTACCGTCAATGGAATCGGTGAACGCGCGGGCAACTGCAGCCTCGAAGAAGTAGTCATGGCGATGCGGACGCGACAGGATTTCTACCAGTGTACCACGAATATCAATTCGCAAAGGCTGGTGCCGAGCAGCCGTTTACTCTCTGCCATCACCGGCATGCACGTTCAACGCAACAAAGCCATCGTGGGAAAAAATGCATTCGCACATGAAGCTGGCATTCACCAGGATGGCATGCTCAAGGAACCCAGCACCTACGAGATCATGCGCCCCGAGGACGTCGGCCTCGCGAAAACCGACCTGGTGCTTGGCAAGCATAGTGGCCGGGCAGCGCTGGCGGATCGAGCCCGTGCCCTCGGCTACCGGTTATCGGCTGAACAGATCCAGTCCGTCTTCGATCAATTCAAAAAACTTGCTGACAAGAAAAAAGAAATTTACGACGGGGATATTGTCTCGCTGATTCAGCAACAGATCCAGGATGTCCAGGAAGAAAAATGGAGCCTGGTCGATTTCGAAGCAACATCAGGGACAGGCCAGGTACCCAAAGTTCGCCTGACCCTCCAGCAGGGAGAACAACTGTTCACCGAAGAACTTTCCGAAGGAGATGGTCCGATCGATGCAGCCTTTCTGGCTACCGAAAAAATCACCGGTATCAAACTGGCATGTAAGGATTTTCAAGTCCGCAGTGCAACACTCGGACGAGATGCCCAGGGGGAAGTTACCTTGCAGATTGAACACGGCGGACAACTGTTTCGTGGACGCGGCGTTTCAACCGATACGGTCGAAGCGACGGTACGGGCGATCCTCAATGCTGTAAATCGCATCGCCCTGGCTAATGCCCCTGCCCCAGGCTAACTCGCTACAAACGCCAGGTAGTAGAAAACCCATCCCGTGATGGCAGTTAGTATCATACCGGCCACTGCCAGGTAACCCCAACGCCGGTGACTTGCACCGTGCGCCGACGGCTCGGGTGGACTCGGGAACTGTTTCAAAGCACGAATGATCACCAGCGCCCAAATCAACGGGGTGGGAACGGCAAACAGCAGGTGAATCGACAGGGCCGTCCAAACCGTACTCCAACTGTCAACCTGGTAATAGGGGGACAATTCGGCACGTACCTCCCAGTCCGACAAGAAACGAACATCGACTTCGAAGGCAACGACCGCCAGCAGCAAGACCAGGCCCGTCACGAGTTGAACCTTCTTGTGCAAGGCATAGTTGCGCCGGTAACGTACCAGGTAAACACTCCAGCAGAGGACCGGAACAATCAATAACATGGCCAGGAAAACCACGTCCAACATGAAGGAAGCCCGCGTACCCAGGAATCCATCGATCCCGGGAAAACTCTCAGCACTCACGTCGGCCCATAACACAGAACACAACTCCCCATCTAACTAATCTCATCAGGCCCATGCTGCCACTGCCCTACTTATCCTAGTCCATGGAGAAGATAATTCGAAGTGATCCTTGGTCATCGCGAACAGCGCGACAGCCTCCTCTCCAGCCACACGTTGACGCCTTGGGGCCAGCAGGTTCTAATGAGACCCGATTTCGAGACGAAACAGTAGCAAACTGGCTAACTCATCCCTTGATGATCAGCCGAGTGGCGGAATTGGCAGACGCTCGGGATTTAAAATCCCGTGGGCATTAGCTCGTGGGGGTTCGAGTCCCCCCTCGGCTACTGAATCTGAAGGAACTTGCACCCCGTGACAACCGGGACCGGTTGTAGCATGGACCGTTGAGTTCTCCCCCGCTGACCAGTACAACTTGGATCAGGAAACAACGCTCAATTACGAAGACACGCCCGGGTTCGTAACGATGAAACATCTAACGCGACGTACTTTTTGTGCTGGCCTCGCTGGTACTGCCTGGGCCTGGTCACTGGCAAAAACCTCCTCGCTGTCGGCCCGACTGCGCTGGCAAGCTCAACAAGGCCGGGAAAAACTGACCATCCGCTCGATTGAGCCGATCGTCTTTTATCCGCCCTATCATGAATACCATCGGCAAACGCTGTTTCGATATCATGGCCAGGGTATCCAGGCCCGCACCGTTTATCGCGTCTCCACCAACCTGGGACTCACCGGATACGGCGAGCGCTGGGGAAAAAATTCACTGACCGATGCGGATTTCAAACAATACGCAGGGACTAGCCCCTTTGACTGGATGGGTCAGCGCAAGAACCTCTCCATCGATATGGCCATCTACGACTTGATAGGAAAATACCTCGAGATACCGGCCTGGAAACTACTCGGGCCACAAATCCGCAAAACGATCCCCGTCGCTTTCTGGACCGTCTCTCAAACTCCGCATGCCATGGCGGAAGAAGTTCGCCAGGCTGCCAGGGCCGGCTACCGGTGGCTGAAATATCACGTCGATGAAGTTCAAAACGTGATCGACCAGACCCAGGCGATGCAAGCGGTCGCTCCACCAGGATTCCAGGTCCACTATGACTTTAATGCAAACGCAAAACTCGACGCCGTGTTACCCGTGCTTAAGAAATTGGAGACCTTCTCAGTGGCAGGTCGCTTCGAAGATCCCATCGTTGCCACTGACCGGGCCGGTTGGCGACAAATCCGCCAGCAAATCAAACGCAATATCCTGGGACACCATGTGCCACTGGATTTCATAGCCACCGGACTGCTCGATGGATACATGGCCGGACATGCTCCCATTGGCAACGCCATCAAAGTGGCAGGCCTGGCAGAAGAAACGCAAGTACCGCTGATGTTGCAACAATGCGGGGGCACGCTAAACCAGGCCTTCCTGGCCCAGGAGGCTGCCGTTTTTCCCATGGCTACCATCGATCACGTCAATCTCTGCCACCTCTGGAAAGACGACGTAACCGATAAACTCATGCCAGTACGCAGTGGACATGTCGACGTTCCCGAAGGCCCTGGACTGGGCATAAGTATCGACGAAGAAAAACTGGCCGACATGACCAAACGCCCCCCTCCGACGTACCAGCCTTTCCTGGTCCAAATTCGCTACCAGGACGGTCCCACGATCTACTGCCGACACAACCCGGATCTCCCCGGGGCAACGGACAACCTGCGATTCCTGGACCGCTTATTGGGGAAGAAAATCCCGGGCCCAAAACCGGCTTACGATAACGCAGTGCTGACCAGGCTGCTCGACGCCCGCAACGAAACGGGCTTCGAGCGACTTTGGCAAGCAACTGCCAGTGGACCCCTGGTCGTTAACTAAACGACCCTCTCGTCGCCAGGTTTCTCTGCAGCTACCAGGAAAACCGGCGCATACCGCGGGGAAACAGCGGTTTCTCAAAATAATCGTGATCGCCTGTCACACTTCCTGGCCCCCTTTCGAGTTCCTTGATAGGGGAATGCCCCTGGACCATCAAATCACTCCTGGAAAACACCCAAAAGGAACTCAACCATGACTCTCATGCCAACCAAGAAAAACTCCCGCAAGCGAAAAACTCTCCATCAACAGTCCTTTCGGCCAACGCTGGAAACCTTGGAAGTCCGCAACCTGTTTGCCGGTGATCTTCATGGTGCCTTTCTTGACGTCTCAGCCGCTGCCGACTGGGGTGAGACCGTCGAAGTCCAGAGCCGCATTGACCAGTGGGGCTGGGGCGAGAGTGGCGAATTTGACGTCCAGTGGTACTTATCGCAAGACGCTACCGCTTCCGACGACGATATTCTCTTGCCACATGCCGATGGGTCGGGAAACACCTTGCGACACCCGGCGCTAGGACGCAACTCCGGTTTCTTTAGCCGAGGAGCTGAATTGAACGTCAACCTGGCACTGCCAGACGTACTTCCCGTTGGCTGGTCCGGTAACGATTTTCATCTGCTAATGAGAACCGATGCCAGCGACGAAGTGAACGAATGGTACGAAGGGAATAACTTTGGTGAACGGGGAGAAGGAATTGACCAGGCACCCATTACCATCAATACACCGAGAAGCTACCTGTACTTTTCTGACGCTTCCTATGATGCGACACCTGACACGGTCTTCCAGGACGGAGCCATTCGCTTCCACTACAACCTCAAGAGTCAGGGACGCATGTTTAATCCCATCCAACCAATTGTTTATGTGGAAGCCATCCAGGACGGCAACGTGGTGGCAGAATTCGGGCCCTACGAGGGAGTTGCCAGATCGAATCTGTTACTGAACCTGGCGGAAAGCAACCTCGCCCCCGGCAAGACCACCTTTCGCACTCGAGGAAAACTCCTCTCGGGAGAAGTCGTCTATGGAAAACCCGGCTGGCTCAATCTCCAGGCTGGAAGTTCGGTCCGAGGCGATACAGTCGCTGAAACATTTCTCTACGCCGAGATGGCCGGTGAAGGAGTTGTTGTCAATGGTGCTGGCGGAACCGATACCCTGGTCCTTGACGTTCAGGCCAATGCCATCAGGGCACTCAATGGACGGGCCTTGGACCAGTTCACGCCGGAAAACGGCATGATCGCCCAACAAGCGATCTACCAGGGATCGACTTACGACTTTATCCAGTTAAACGACGGCCGAGAAATTTACCTGGCCGGCATCGAACGGCTCGAATTTGCCGATGGTATCGTCGTGGAATTGCTAGTCCGGGCCAATGATCCGGCATTTGACGACCAATGGAATCTCCACACCCAGGATGTCCCCGGGGCCTGGCGTTTTACCCGCGGCTCACAGGACGTGCTGCTCGTCTCACTCGATACGGGACTGCTAACTCCTGCCGCCAGGGACGAAAATCCGTTTGAAGACATGGCCGCCGATCGACTGATCACCGATCCCAGCGACGACGACAACAACCGGTCCTATGGGCACGGGCACCGGGCCATTAGCGTGATGTCCGCAACACCCAACAACAACGAAGGGATTGCTGGCATTAACTGGGTGAGCGACGTTTACGTCGCCGATGTTTACAGCGGCGTCCGGATGCTTGATGCCATCGCTGATGCCCTCGACTATGCAGCGGCACGGGGGCAACGGGTCGTCTTCCAGGGAGGAATTCAGGGAAACTTCTGGTTAACCGGAGGCGGTCGCTGGCGAGAGAACGATCTGACTGAACTGATCGACGACCATGCGGCCACTTCCCTGTTCGCAATTGCCGCCGGTAACTTCAATACCAACCTGAACGAGCGCGGTGGTGTGGCAGCCTTGCAACGGACCACGACAACGTGATGGCTATCGGAGCCGAGAAAC
>JAYGDG010000223.1:0-8995 GCA_046583015.1 Pirellulaceae bacterium
CGAGCCACCGCGATGGCAGGATCGAGCGGATGGCCTTGGGGAGTTTTCCTGGCCACTGAGACTGGCGGACGCGCAACGCGAAAAACAGGCTCGCGAAAACGGTCAGGCGAGTTGGCGGGGCGCTCCTGGCCGCTGGCGGCCGGGATCAAATACATCAACGCGATTAAACTGAGAATTACCGAGAACATTTGCATACGTGTCAACTTGATCGTCATCGTCAGATTTCTCCTGAGAACCAGCCGTTCTCTCTCTCTGAAATAAGATCTCTCAGCACCGTTAAGGTGTGAGTGGATCGTCCCTGATCTGTTCAGCGGCATCAATTCCATTCACATGCTGCCACTGGCCGCCCGGCTCATAGCACGTCACCTACAAGCGACCTTTCTTGCTATCGCCATCCCAGGCTTGTCACGATTACTCTAGCCGATTCAATTGAGCACTTTTCGGCAACTCATTTGAGCGGCTTGCAACCCCACTCCGCATGGGCGATAAAGGCGGCACAGTCTATTCATTTTCACTGCCTGGGGGGAGACCAATTTGTGGCTGCTGAAAAGCTAATACTCGAGACAGTAATATCGGAGATGTTCGAAGAAAATGCCTATATTGCCCATCTTGACGGGCGCTCTGATTGCGTTGTCATCGATCCGGGATTCGAGCCTCAGCCCATCCTTCAGCACCTCGAGAAACGGGATTTGCAGTTGGCCGCCATTTTAAACACCCACGGGCACGCGGATCACATTGCGGGAAACGCGGCTCTAAAAGAAGCCTGGCCCGACGCGCCGCTGGTCATTGGCGAGGGGGATGCAGCGAAGCTCACCGATCCGATGCTTAATCTCTCCGGGACCTATGGCATGGGTTTTGTCAGTCCCGAGGCAGACGTCTTACTTTCGGGCGGAGATCGCTATCAAATCGCCGGCTTTGATTTTGAGATCCGTGATGCGCCGGGGCACAGTTGCGGTCACATCCTTTTTCTCTGGGATGCTTGTGAGCCCACGATTGTTTTTGGAGGTGATGTCCTCTTTCGGCTCGGCGTGGGTCGCACAGATTTTCCCGACGGCAGCTTTGAGCAGTTAGTCCATTCAATTAAGACGCAGCTATTCGTGCTGGCAGACGACACGATTGTCCTCCCGGGTCACGGGCCCGGGACGACCGTCGGCGACGAAAAACGGCACAACCCGTTTGTTGGAGAAGCTGCCAACATGGCAGAGGGTTAAGTTTGAGAGAACGACCTCTCTCACCTTTCTGCTGTATCGCCACTAGCATCACCAGCAACCGCCACGGCAGGCCATTGCAGGGTAAATCGGCTCCCCTTACCAGGACTGCTTTCCACGACCACATCACCGCCGTGTTCTCGGAGAATCTTCTGGCTTACGGGCAACCCCAGTCCAGTGCCACGGCTTCCTTTCTCGGAGTGAAACAGAGAGAAGACGGCCTGCAATTCTTCGGCCGGGATCCCCGGGCCGTTGTCATCTATGACGACGCGAACCGTTTTTTCCTCGGCGTCATAGAGGGTGGCAACTTGCACGGCACCAGCGTCGCTTCCCTGGCAGGCATCGATGGCATTTCCAATCACGTTCAGGCACGCTCGCTGGATACCCTCTTGATCGAAAAGCAGTTCAGGAAGATCCTTGGCTGGCAGGACCGTCAGGCGAACCTCAAGTTCGGCAGCCAGACCACTCAACATTTCCTCAACTTCTGCCACGACAGCATTGACGTCGGCTGGCTGCAATTCGGGTTGGCGTTCTTTGCTAAAGGAAAGCATGTCCATAGCGAGGTTTGATATTTTCTCCTGGTTTTTCTCCACGATTCGCCAGCCGTTTTCGATTGCCTCCCATTGTTTCTGTTTGAGCCCTTCTTCGATCAGGTAGCTGCCGCCCTGTATTCCCTGCAGAATATTCTTTATGTCATGCGATAACATAGCAGTCGTCTGCCCCATGGCAGCCAGTCGTTCTGCCTGGACCATGGCGGAATAATAGGATGTATCTTCGATCGCCAGGGCTGCTTGATGGCCAATTGCAACCATCAGTTTCAGGTGTTCTTCAGAAAACCGGGTGCCAGCCCTTTGGGTGAACATCTTTCCCGGTGTGGTGTAAGTATCGATATAGATAACTCCGACGACGCCATAACGCCCTTGCATGGGAACGCAGATCGCTTCCCGCACACCCATCTTGATGATGCTACCGGCCGCATCAAACCGATTGTCTTCGCGGGCGTCAGTGGTCAGTACACCCTCGTCATGTTCAACCACGTAATCAAGGATCGTCTGGCTAATTGTCAATTTTTCATCCGACTGTGTTTCATGGCGGTTAAGGCGGACGGTCGGGTCCAACTGCTCGGTCTCTTCGTCCATGAGCATGATGCAACCACGATCCGCTTCCACCCACTCGAAAATCAACTCCATGATCCGCATCAAAAGCTGATCGATATCCAGCGTGTGACTGACGGCCAGGGCTGTCCGATACATCACCTGGAGATTGCTACGTGCCCGTGCCAACCAGGCACTTTCAGTGGGATCAGACGTTTGGAACAACTGGCTTCCCTCAGACTGACTCAGCGACGAGATAATACGGGAGGCGCCCGTTGTCACTTCCGGATTCACAATATCGACGTCCAATTGATGCTTTTCAGTTTCAGCCTCATCCGAGGCAGTGAAGATCATCCGCGTCCGCCCGATCTCCACTCGATCGCCGTTTTGCAGCAGTCGCTGCTCGATCCGAGCGTTATTAACGAAGGTTCCGTTGGAACTTTCCAGGTCAACCAGTTCGTAGGTACTTTCGTTTTTTCGCAACTCGACGTGGCGTCGCGAGGCCTCGGTATCGTGCAACTGGATCCCATTGGAGCTCTCACGCCCGATCGTGACTGACACTTCGGCCAGTTCATAGCGTCGCCCGCGGTCGGGTCCCTGGATCACAAACAACGAAGCCATCGATCGTCTCCTGCCGACTGTCGCAGCAATACCTGCGGCGACGTGTCTTGGGTCGTCGGGAAAAGTCTGGGCCGCGATCTTAACAGCAGCAGACCGCTGCGGCGGACGGCTAGTTGGCAACTTCCCAGATCCCGGCAGAGTTGGTTCGATTGTACGTGGCCAGGGACTGCATTGGTAGGGTTCCGAGGCACGCTTGACGGCCCGATCCAGCGGGAAATGCCCGCCAAAAAAGGACCAGTCCATAAATTCCCTCCCGCTTGACATCGAGGAAGTCTTGACTCGACACCAAATGGCACGAGAATCAATATCTAGACGAGCACTACCAACACACGGGCCAACGTCCTTCACACTGACCGCCCCGCAAGGGGTCCCTTACTTTTCTCTTTCCCGGCCAGAGCGCTAGAACTAATCATGAATCATAAACACACGCACCGCGGCCAAGACAACCCTGCCGCGTTTCTTCCGCAGCGAGCAAGCAGTCGCCTAACTCTCTTACCATGGATGGCCGTCTGTCTGAGCTGCGCGATCCTCGCCAGGGCAATCGCAGCCGAAGAGAAAAAGGTCCCCGAGTCGCAACAACGACTTTCGTCCACTGTTGAATATCTGTCGGCCGACGAACGGGAAGGGCGGGGCGTGGGAACCAAGGGCCTGGACATGGCTGCCGACTTTATCGCCAAGGAGTTCTCTCGACTGGGACTCAAGACGGAACTTTACGCGGGACAGCCCTTCCAGGAATTCAGCCTGGTCACAAAGTCCGAAATGGGCAAGCCTGCTGAAAACCACTTGCAATTCAACTCAACGGGGGACAAGAAGGCATCGATCACCCTGACCCTGGGCAAAGATTTCAGACCCTTAGCGATCGGCGGTTCTGCCAAGATCGAGGCTCCACTGATCTTCGCTGGCTACGGCATTACAGCACCGAAACTGAAATACGATGATTACGACGGACTGGACGTGAAGGGAAAGGTCGTGGTCATTCTTCGCAAAGAACCTCAACAACAGAATCCCCATAGCCTCTTTGATGGCACCAAACCCTCTCGCCACGCTCTCTTCGTCAACAAGGTCTCCAATGCCTTCCAGCATGGCGCTGCAGCCCTTATCATGATCAACGACCAGGCAGAACTCTCCCGCAGCCAGACGTCCCGTTTACAGGCCTGGAACAAGGCCGTCGAAAAGCTGGTCGAGATTCACCAGGCGTACAGCAAGCTTGAAGAGCCCGACGACAAACAGCAGGCCAAGTACCAGCAGGACATCCAGTCCCAGGCCAAGTCCATCGGCAATCTCGGTACCGCGCTGCAAAGTAAGGGTGATTCGCTACTTCGCTTTACCGGTGCCGGCGTCGACAGCAAATACCGCCAAATGCCAGTCTATTTCTGCCTCCGAACGACGATCGAACCGCTCATCAAGGACTCCTTTCAAACTGATCTCAAAGCAATCGAAAAGACAATTGACGAAACACTCAAACCACAGAGTGGCCCGCTTAAACAATGGTCCGCCACGGGCCAAAGCGTCATCGTCTCTAAGCGGGCAATTGTCAAAAACGTGATCGGCGTCTTGGAAGGGGTTGGTCCGCTGGCCCATGAAACGATCGTCGTGGGAGCTCACTACGATCACTTGGGGATGGGCGGGCAAGGCTCGCTGGCACCCTGGACTAAAGAAATCCACAATGGAGCCGACGACAATGCAAGTGGAACTGCCATCTTGCTGGAAGTCGCGCACCAATTGACCCAGGCCAACTTCAAGCCAAAACGCCGTATTGTCTTCATCGCGTTCACCGGCGAAGAACGCGGACTGCTCGGCAGCGCTCGTTACGTCCGTGAACCACGCTTTCCGCTCAAGGACACCATCGCGATGGTCAACATGGACATGGTGGGACGTCTTAGTGACAACAAGCTAATTATCCAGGGCACTAAGACTGCCGACATCATGGATGCACTGATCGAACGACTCAACAAGAAATACGAGTTCGATCTCACCAAGAAGCCGGGCGGACTGGGGCCTAGCGACCACCAGTCGTTCTACTTGAAAAAGATCCCCGTACTACACCTTTTCACCGGCTTACACTCCAATTACCACCGCCCCAGTGATGACTTTGACTTGCTCAACCTGGAGGGTATGGATCGCATCACGCACATGGTCACACACATCGTTAAGGAGCTTGACGCACTGCCGAAACGACCCGTTTTCCAGAAGTCAGATCCAAAACGGAACGTCACCGGCGGTGGTGGCGATCGACCTTACTTCGGCAGCATCCCGGATTATAGCGATAACAAGGAAGGCCTCCCCTTGACCGGTGTCAGCCCTGGCGGGCCAGCCGAAAAAGCGGGATTCAAGGCCCAGGATATCATTATCCAACTCGGCAAATATAAGATCGGTGGCATTGAAGACTTTGACAGTGCACTGCGTAAATTCAAGGGAGGCGATCAAGTACCAGTCATCGTCTTGCGCAACAAAAAGAAAAAGACTCTCACCATCACGTTGGGAGAGCCACGCTAAGCCACATTTGCTAGCAGTCGGCACTGTTCAGAGAAGTTGCGAAACGGATTTTCTGGTCTTTACGCGTGAGCCGTTTCTCGGCACAATACCGCCCGCTTGAGTGATGACCCAGGAAGGGATCCTTCACTTAAACGACCGCAGCCCACGGATGAGGCTGTCCACGTGGTAAACAATTCCACCAAAACTTCTCTGACAGCAAGGAGTGCTGAACGTGAAACGAACTATTTATCTTGCCGCCTGCACACTTCTCTTGACAGGCATCTTGCCGACCCTCATTTATGCCCAGGAAGCACCTCGCTTCTCTCGCGTGGCAGTCATCGATATTAGCGAAGTCTTTAAGAATCATAAGCGATTCAAGGCGAAGATGGACGAGATCAAGAACGAAATTGAAGCGTTCGACAAGGTGTTGCGTGACAAGCGAAAGCAAATCAATAACCTGATCACTGAACTACAAGAATACAAACCCGGCAGCAAGGCATACGAAGAAGGCGAAAAACGAAGCGCCAAGATGCAAGCTGAGCTACAAGTAGAAATGCAATTAAAGCGTAAGAGCATTTTGAACCGTGAAGCCGATGTTTACGATAAAGCTTATCGCGAGGTGCTTGCTCAGGTTGCCGAGTTTTCTCAGCGGCACGGTATTGACCTGGTATTACGATTTGACAGTAAGCCCATCGACCCCACTAGACGCGATTCAGTTTTGAAGGGCGTCAATCGAGCGGTGGTTTACCAGAACAGAATGGACATCACCAAGTTCATCGTGGACAACCTCAACCGTGGCCTGCCACCTCAAAACCTGGGGGCGCGGCCGGTGCTTCCTTCCAGACCTGGAACCCGTTAAACGAGCCGACACAGAATTCGCGCCTGCCGCCGAGTGGGTGAGAGTCTTTCGTGCTTGGGAAACCTTACTCCTGTCCTCTAAAGCTACCCTTTGGATCACCTGACTGATGCCACCCGTGTTTGACCGCCCACTACGCCAGCAAAGTACGCTCGTTGACTGCGCCACGGTATCCGGTTTCGGCTTCTGGAGCGGTCAAGACGTGCGTCTTGAGTTTCGTCCGGCAACTGCCAACACGGGCATCACCTTTGTCCGAGAGGACCTGCCTGGTACCCCACGGATTCCGGCAAGCGTCCAATTGCGAGAGGACAAACCGCGTCGCACCAATCTGACGGTTGGCTCGCATTGCGTGGAGATGGTGGAACACGTGCTGGCGGCCCTAGCGGGGTTAGAGATTGACAACTGCGAAGTCTGGACAACGGCCAGTGAAATGCCTGGCTGTGACGGATCGAGCTTGCCATTTGCCAAGGCACTTGAGGCAGCGGGCAGGCAACTGCTTTCCGCCCCGCAGCCAAGATTTGAGATTCGCGAGGTAGTACGGGTGGGTGATGACGAAGCCTGGCTGGAAGCCCGTCCGGCAAGCCAGGGCATGACCGTGGAATATCATCTTGACTACGGCGAAAACTGTTCCTTGCAGACTCAATCCGCCTGCCACCTGGTCACCAGGAGTACTTTCGTCGCCGCGCTGGCACCGGCTCGCACGTTTGTTCTGCAACACGAGGCGGAGCAACTACGTTCAGTCGGCTTAGGATTGCGAGTTACGAACCAGGACCTGCTGGTGTTTGGTCCCGCCGGTCCGATTGGCAACCATCTCCGTTTTGAAGACGAGTGTGCGAGACACAAAGCACTCGACATGGTGGGGGACCTGGCCCTTTGCGGTGTGGAACTGGTAGGACATTTCATCGCCTATCGCAGCGGGCACCAGTTGAACGCCGAGCTAGGCAGTTGCTTACGTGAACTTTACGAAACCGCCAGTAGGGGCCAACGAGTCGCATCCTGACGAGGTCATCGACAACACTAAAACCTTGAGAACTTACTTTCGCTTTGCATTGCACTCCTATCAGCTGAGACATTATGGCAACTAATATTTCCGATCAAGCTGCTGTCGACCCGCGTGCCCAGTTGGGCGAGGACGTCGAAATTGGACCTTTCTGCATGGTCGGTCCCGACGTCACGATTGGCTCTGGCTGCCGCCTAATGAACAGCGTAACGCTAACTGGCCAGGTCAACGTAGGAGAAAACAACCAGTTCTTTCCAGGCGTAGTCATTGGTGGAGCCCCCCAGGACTTGAGCTACCAGGGCGGTGAGACGCGCGTGGACATCGGTGACGACAATGTCTTTCGCGAAGCGGTAACCGTCAATTCGGCAACGGAAAAGGAAGAAGGTCTCACGACCGTTGGCAGCCACTGCTACTTCATGGCCTGTGCCCATATTGCTCACGACTGCCGTGTCGGCAGCTGGGTCGTGATGGCCAATGCCACGCTCCTCGGTGGCCATGTACACGTACACGACCACGCTACCTTTTCGGGAGGGGCAGCGGTCCACCATTTCGCATCCGTCGGCAGCTACAGCTTCGTAAGCGGCTTGAGCCGTGTATTACACGACGTACCGCCTTACATGCTGGTCGATGGCGTGCCTGCCCGACCGCGCTGCATCAACGTGGTTGCCCTGAAACGAAACGATTTTACGTCCGATGACATTCGCGCCTTATCGGAGGCCCATCGCGTGCTCTATCGAGCCAAGGTCGGCTTGGACCATGCACGCGAGATCCTGCGGGCAAACGGCAACCTGATACCATCGGTCAATCATTTGCTCAGTTTCGTTCAAACCCAACAGGAAGGGCGACACGGTCGCGCCCGTGAACGCAGGAGAGCCGCGTGACACAAATCAACATCGCTGTAATTGGAGCGGGCCACCTGGGGCGAATTCACACTCGCTTGTTGACCGAACAGTCGGTCTACAATGTGGTGGGCGTTGTCGACCCCGTCTACGAGGCCCGTCAGCAAATCGCCGGCGACCTGGGAGTGCCCGCTTTTTCAGATATCGACCAGTTGCAAGGCCACTTGGATGCAGCCATCATCGCTGCCCCAACCCACTTGCACCACGAAATCGCCATGCCACTTCTGCAACAGTCGTTGCACCTGTTCGTGGAAAAGCCGATCGCCGTCAACGTGAAACAAGCAACCGCCATGGTACGGGCCGCTCAAGTTCACAAAAGAACACTTCAGGTCGGTCACGTGGAGCGTTTCAACCCGGCCTTCACCACGGTCCGCGCCAGCCTGACAGCCCCCAAGTACCTGGAAGCCGTTCGGACTAGCGGCTTCACCGGACGATCAACTGACATCGGTGTCGTCCTGGACTTGATGATTCACGACCTCGACATTGTGCTCAACTTAACCCGCAGTCAGCTCATTCGTATCGATGCTATTGGCATGACCCTCATTGGGCCACACGAGGACATGGCACAAGCACGTCTGCAGTTCGCCGATGGCTTCGTGGCCAACTTGAGTGCCTCGCGGACCAGTTATCAGGCCCAACGGACCATGCGTATCTTTACCAGCACAGGCTTTGTCTCACTTGATTTCACGGCACCGAGCGTGACCCGCGTGACTGCCTCACCCAAACTGCTAAACGGTAACATCGAACCACAACAAATCGCGACGCTCAAAGACACCCTGTTTGAGGACCTCTTGCCGATTGAAGAAATTAAAATCGAGAGCAGTAATGCCATCCTGCTGGAA
>JAYGDG010000271.1:0-20520 GCA_046583015.1 Pirellulaceae bacterium
CCGAACGTCAGCCCGTTGGAGAACCACTGCAGACCGGGTTAAAAGCGGTCGATGCCATGACGCCCATTGGCCGAGGCCAGCGTGAACTGATCATCGGCGATCGCAAGACAGGCAAAACGGCGATTGCGCTGGACACCATCCTGAACCAAAAAGACTCCGGGGTAAAATGTTTTTACGTGGCGATTGGCCAAAAAGATTCCTCGGTTGCCGGTGTCATCCAGATCCTGGAAGAAAAAGGGGCCATGGAATATACGACGGTCATCATGTCCGGCGCCAGTACCCCGGCACCACTACAGTATGTCGCCCCCTATGCTGGTACGGCGATGGCCGAGTACTTCATGTTCAACGGCCAGCATGCCTTGATCGTCTACGATGACCTGTCCAAGCAGGCCACCGCCTACCGTCAACTTTCACTGCTGATGCGGCGACCACCCGGACGCGAAGCTTATCCGGGCGATGTCTTCTACTGTCACAGTCGGCTCTTGGAACGGTCTTCCAAGCTTTCCGATGCACTTGGTGGCGGTTCCCTCACATCACTGCCCATCATCGAGACGCTCGAAGGCGAGGTTTCGGCCTACATTCCGACGAACGTCATTTCGATTACCGACGGACAAATTTACTTACAACCTGACCTGTTCTTTGCCGGCATTCGGCCGGCCATGAATGCTGGTATTTCCGTTTCCCGGGTCGGTGGAGCGGCCCAGATTAAGGCCATGAAGTCGATTGCTGGCGGTCTGCGTCTTGATCTGGCAGCCTTCCGAGAGTTGGAAGCATTCGCCCAATTGGGTACGGAACTCGACCCGGACACCCAGGCGCGGCTTGACCGTGGTTACCGCATGGTAGAACTATTGAAGCAGGCTCAATATGAGCCGCTACCGATTGCTCAGCAGGTGCTGATCATTTATGCCGGTACCAAGGGATTCTTGGACAAGGTGCCGGTCAATGAGGTCCAGCAGTGGGAGAGCCAGTTCCTGCAGTTTGTCCGCAGCAGCAAGGCTGACCTGTTGGCTCAAATCACCTCAGAAGGTGCTTTGACGGATGAAGTGACTGCAGCGGTCGAAGCGGCGCTGACCGAGTTCCAGGGGCAGTACAGTGGCGGATCATAAGTGTCTGCATGCTCAGGCATGTTAACTTTGCAAACAAGTAACAATTATTCGACTCATATTAAACTAACGGAAGTAAGAGCCTGATGGCCAACGCTCGTGCACTTGATAAACGTCGCAAATCGGTTCGCAACATTCGCAAGATCACGCGAACGATGGAATTGATTGCGACCGCTCGGTTCAAGAAAGCCATGGACCGGGCTGTTGCGGCGACTGCTTACACCACTCGAATCACCGAAGTGGTAAGAGATCTGGCCAATGCGGGCCTGGAATTTTCCCATCCCCTGCTCGATGAGCACTCGGAACCTTCGCGGGTGACGCTGTTGGTGTTAACATCGAATCGCGGGCTTTGCGGTGGTTACAACGGAGCCGTCCAGCGAATCGCACTGGCACACCGCGAGACGCTCCAGGAAAGCTATCAAGACGTGCAAATTGATGTCTCGGGAAAACGTGGCATCGGGGGATTTGGCTATCGCAACATTGAGATTCGCAACAGCTATACGCAATTTGATGACAAGCCGGGCTTTGATGAAATCGAACCGATTGCCGATGCCTTCATGGAGGCTTACGCAGCAGGAGAAGTGGATCGCCTGGATGTTGCCTACACGAAGTTCCTCAGCAGTGCCAGGCAGGAGGCCGTCGTTGAAACGCTCTTGCCACTTAGCTCCCTGAGTCGTGATGACCAGCAAGAGGAAGAAGCTGGTGTGGCCAGCACGATGTACGATTTTTTGCCTTCGGCTGAAAGCATCCTGGAAGAAGTGGTGCCGGCGAGTTTTCGCGTCAAGCTATTCAAGTGTTTTCTGGATGCTGCGGTTAGCGAACAGATCGCTCGGATGGTCGCCATGAAAGCTGCCACGGAGAATGCGTCGGACATGATCAAACAACTGTCCCGCACCTACAATCGGGCCCGTCAATCACAAATCACAAACGAAATCATGGAAATTATTGGTGGTGTCGAAGCGCTCAGCAATTGAGCGCTCAGTTCCGATTTCGGAAGGCAACACCTGGTACCTTTTGGTTCACTTAGGAAAACGAAACCATGGCGACAGCAACCCAGCAAGCAGGCCGCATCACGCAGATCATTGGCTCCACCTTTGATGCTCAGTTCAGTGAGGAAAACCTGCCAGAGATTTATAACGCGGTAACGGTTCAGAGCAACCAAAAGGGAATTGAGATTAACCTGACCGGTGAAGTCCAGCAGCATCTCGGGGGTGGTCGAGTCCGCTGTGTTGCCTTGGGCAGCACAGACGGCCTGGTCCGGGGTCAAGAATGTGTCGATACGGGCAGTGCCGTATCGGTACCAGTTGGTGATGAGACCTTAGGTCGCGTCTTCAATTTGCTTGGCGAACCCGTCGATGGACGCGGGCCAGTGGAAACGACGGAAGTTCGTCCCATTCACCGTCAAGCCCCACCGCTGGAAAGCCTCTCTACCAGTACAGAATTGTTTGAGACCGGTATCAAGGTGATCGACTTGTTGACTCCGTTTGTTCGTGGTGGTAAAGCCGGACTATTCGGTGGAGCCGGCCTGGGAAAAACGGTTATCCTGACCGAGTTAATTGCCCGTATTGCCAGTGCCCATGGTGGCAACTCCGTCTTTGCAGGCGTCGGCGAACGAACGCGTGAGGGAACCGACCTGTGGCTAGAAATGCAGGAAGCTCAGATCGGTGATACGGGGCGCAAGGTGATTGAACAAACCTGCATGGTCTTCGGCCAGATGAATGAGCCGCCAGGTGCTCGACTGCGAGTGGCACTTTCCGCACTCACCATCGCCGAGTACTTCCGAGACACCACCGGGACCGACACGCTGCTATTCATCGACAACATTTTCCGGTTTTCGCAGGCGGGTAGTGAAGTCTCAGCCTTGCTCGGACGGATGCCCTCTGCCGTGGGATACCAGCCAACCCTGGCAACGGAAATGGGAGCCTTACAGGAACGCATTACGTCAACCGACAAGGGGGCCATTACTTCGGTGCAGGCAGTTTACGTGCCGGCCGATGATCCGACCGATCCCGCCCCGGCAACGGCCTTTAGCCAACTCGATGCCTTCCTCTACCTGGAGCGATCAATTACCGAAAAAGGGATCTATCCCGCGGTCGATCCGCTGGCTTCCTCCAGTCGTATCCTGGATCCACAATACGTGGGTGAGAGACATTTTGCGATCGCTCGCCGCGTCCAAACCACGCTGCAACGATATCGAGAACTACAGGATATTATCGCCATCCTTGGGGTGGACGAACTGAGTGAAGAAGACAAGTTAATTGTCCATCGTGCCCGACGCATCGAACGATTCCTGTCACAACCGTTCCTGGTCGCAGAAGTGTTCACCGGAAAACCTGGTGAGATCACGTCACTGGAAGACACCATTCGCAGCTTCGAAGAGATCTGCGACGGCAAGTGGGATCATCTACCAGAATCGGCCTTCATGTATGTCGGGGTCATCGAACAAGCAGAAGCACAAGCCAAGAAGATGGCTAAAGAGGCGTAACCCATGGCACAACTTACCTGCATCGTCGTAACTCCAGAAGAAACGGCCTTCGAACAAGAGGCCGAATTCGTGGCCTTGCCGTTATTTGACGGAGAAGCTGGTATTGCTCCTGCCCATAGTCCACTCATCGGTCGCCTCGGATTTGGAGAAATGCGAGTTCGACAAGGCAGTCAAGTTGAACGGTTTTATGTCGATGGGGGATTTGTTCAAGTCCGAGACAATGTCGTCTCCGTCCTGACCAACCGAGCCGTGCCAGTGGCTGAAGTTGATGCGGAACAGGCCCGTGAACAACTTGAGCAGGCCTTACAGCGTAAAGCGAACACTCCGGAATTAATGGCTGCACGCGATCGATTGATCGCTCAAGCTCGTGGGCAATTGTGGGTTACGCGTTCCTAAACAGGCAACTCAGTCTGCGATGCAAAGCAACCACATGGCTCACGCTACTGGCATCGCCTGCCTCGGTCGATGGAGCACGTGGTCCCCATGATCTCATCACCTGCGCCAAGCCTGCCTGAGAGCCGACGACCACGGCTACAACGCTGCCTGTTACTGGCCGTTGTCCTGCTTCCCTGGTGCTGGCTGTTCGGTCCCTCGCTGCTGACAGACCAGACACCCACTTTCCGTGATGCAGCCCACTTCCACTACCCAACCTTTCATTGGGCGGCGCAACAATGGCAAGCAAAACAGATCCCACTCTGGAATCCGCAGGAAAACCTGGGCAGTCCAACGATGAGCGACCTGTCCAGCAGCCTGTTCTACCCGCCCAAACTTATCTTCCAACTGCCACTCCCCTTCCCTGCCCTCTACAGCTGGTACATTGCCTTACATGTTCTGCTGGCAGCTTACGGCACTTACCGGCTCTCGCGTTACTGGCAGGCCAGCTGCTGGGGTGCCTCGTTAGCCGCTGTGAGTTACGCTCTGAGTGGCAGCCTCTTGAGCCAGCATGCCAATGTCATTTACCTTGTGAGCGCGGCCTGGCTCCCCTTTGCACTGCAAAGTACCGACCAAATGCTTGTCCAGCGCAAGTGGAGAAGCGCCCTTACCCTGGCTTTACTACTGACACTCATGACACTCGGTGGTGATCCACAATCCGCCTACCATGTTGGACTACTGGCCGGCCTTTATGCCCTGATCCTGTCAAGCCGGCGCGGTAACCAGAAACGTGAGGCCGGGCGACCTAGCCGCGGCTGGTTTCAACGCCGTTTCACCTTGTTAATACTGGCCGGCAGTGTCACCTTTCTACTCTCAGCTATTCAAGTACTGCCAACCTGGCAGTGGACCCGGCAGAGTCAGCGCAACTCCTATACACAACCTCACAGCCTCTACGAAATCCCCTCTGCCTTGCAGCGCCGCCGTTCAGGCAGGTCAGAAGAAACCCAGCTTGCTCGGCAACAAGCGACCTTCAAAGGTATTTTCACCACTCCAGCCGAGGGGACGCATCACCGTCACATCTATCACTTCAGCATCGGTCCCTGGCGATTCGCTGAACTTATCTGGCCAAATATTTCCGGGCAGATGTACCCGGTCCATCGTCGCTGGATCAACCAGTTACCTGGAGAAGGCCGTGTCTGGTCACCCACGCTTTACCTGGGCTGGTTGCCACTGCTGCTGGCTTGTGCTGCCTGGAGCCTGCGCAGTTCAGATCCGAGCGTTCGCTGGCTCAGCTATCTCGTCATCCTCAGCATGTTAGCAAGTCTCGGCTGGTTTGGACTTGGTTGGCTACTCTACGAAGGCCAATCCCTGATCCAGGGGCAACCAGCGGCCAGTCCAGCAATAGGACAACCGGTGGGCGGTCTTTACTGGCTACTGGTTCAATTGTTTCCCGGTTATGTACACTTCAGGTACCCGGCCAAGTGGTTTGTAATCGCATCGCTGGGCTTAAGTTTGTTAGCCGGAAAACAATTCGATGCGCTCGGTCGGCAGCCAGTATCGAATCGGTTACGACGCCTGCTGGTAGCCAGTGCACTGGTCAGTGGATTGGGAGTAGCCTGCCTGCTGCTGCTAGGAACACCGTTGCTGCAACAGCTGGCGAAAACAGCTTCACACCCGTACTGGGGACCACTGGAAAGCTCGCTAGCCAGGCGGGACATCCTGCTGGCCTTGGGCAAAACGGCCCTGCTGAGCCTGTGCTGCTGGTGGCTATTGAGTCGAAACCTGCTGTCACGGCATCGCTGGATAGCTCCTGCACTAGTCTGCCTGACAGCCTTTGAAATCACGCTGGCAAACGGCTGGCTGGTTGTTTCTTCGCCAGACAAGCACTGGCAAGCATCCTCGGCCATCGAATCAAGAATTCGCGAAACCGGCGGTGCTGGCCAGCCTCCTCTGCGAATTTTTCGGTCACGTTTATCCAGGCTGACTCCTTCACACTGGTCCACCACAAGTTCCTGGCTGCGGCACCAACAGATCGTATCCTGGGATCGCAACACATTTTTACCTCGGTATCATCTGCTCTCCTCACACGCCATGGTGGAAAGTCCGGGGAGCATTCAATCAGCGGATTACCGGATGATCTGGAAGGTAGCACGCGATCATGCGCCAGCTGGCTCCGGGGATATTCCGGATCGATCGATCCTGGCCCTGTTGGGAGTCGACTACTTAATCATGCGGGCGTCTCCAGGCAAGGCAATTACATCAGCTGCCAGCATACAATTTCAGCACCTCGAGAAGAGTTTTCCACGCACCTGGATCAGTCACGAGATTGTCCATTTCTCACCTCTCAGGTCGTCTTCCCCGGATCGTCTGCGAACTCGCACGGAGGCTATTTTCTTTCCTGCCGGGGAGGCTCGGGATCTCCGTCAAGCGGCCGTCATCGAAAGTGAGTCTAAGCCGGTGGTCAATTCGAAGCCTCCTGAGAACGTGCCACTGGCCGAAAAGTGCCAGATCGTTAACTACCAGCCCCAACAAGTCACCATCGAAGCACAGCTGGTCAAACCGGGACTGGTGGTTCTAAGCGATACCTACAGCCAAAACTGGCGAGCCACGGTCTCGGTGAAGAAGGAAAATGGCTATTCAGATCCGCGCCCCTCTCGGGTTTATCGCACGAACCGTGTTATGCGCGGCATCTATCTGCCTGCTGGAGATTACCAGATTACCTACCGGTATCACCCGTCTCTGTTTTGGACTGGCAGTACCGTGACACTACTGGCGTGCTTGGGCTGCGTCGCTGTTTTACTATTGCTAAGAAAACGTGATACCGACGCGCGAACTCAAAACAGCTAGATGTGATAATTCGTTTCTGGATTCAATTCGTCGGGAAGATCTGCACGAACACGCAGTTTTGGAGATTCCAGCGTGACGGTCGTATGCGGTTCCACGCTGCGTGTCAACCAAACGCTGGAACCGATCACCGCATCATGGCCGATGACTGTTTTCCCACCCAGGATGGTAGCACTGGCATAGATCACGACTCGATCTTCAATCGTAGGATGTCGTTTCATATTTCGAATCAGTTTACCATCGCCATCGGTAGGAAAGCTCAAGGCCCCCAGCGTGACTCCCTGGTAGATTTTCACATGATCGCCAATATGACAGGTTTCGCCAATCACGACCCCGGTTCCATGGTCAATAAAAAAGTGGTCTCCAATCGTAGCACCGGGATGAATATCGATACCCGTTTCCTTGTGTGCCCATTCGGACAACATGCGTGGTATGAAGGGCACTTCCATGGTGTACAACTCATGTGCCAGTCGGTAGACGGTGATGGCGTCAAGTCCCGGGTAGCAGAAGATAACTTCATCACGACTCTTGCAGGCAGGATCGCCATCGAATGCTGCCTGGACATCCGTTGCCAGCACCGTCCTTAGTTCAGGAATGCGCTGGAGGAACTGAATCGTCAATTCTTGCCCCTTGGCTTCATAGTCCTCCTTCGCTTCATCCTGATCAGCAGTTGCTTGCGCAACAAGATCTTCATGCCGCAAGGCTCTCGTAATTTGTGTCGTCAGTTTGTCGTGCAAACCATCGATCAAATCGCCAACGTGATACGTCACGTTGCCAAGATGGAGCCCTTCCCGCTGGCGATATCCTGGGTAAAGGATTTCCTTGAGGTCATCTAGTGCCGAAACTACGGTTTCATAGCGCGGCAGCGGCAAATGGCCCAGGTGATTAATGGTACCTACTTCTGTATAAGTATCCACAATCTGCTCGGTCAAATCGGGCAACTCTTTTTTACGTCGAAAATCAGAAGCCATGGTTATTCTCTCAAAACGCAAAACTGCGATAAGAAGTCAGGTCGGAAACCTGGGAAATAGAAACAAGCGACTAGCAGAAAGTCCGGTCAAGCCGGACCCATACAGAGACAAAGCGAATTGTCTAACAAAGGAGTCGTTTGCATGGCTTCATTACCACCATTTTTTCAGTCAGGCCCAATCCCGCACGCTTGGTCGCCGCCACGAGGGCCATGATTCGAACGAAATCCATCCTAGGTAGACAAGTCGTCTGAAGCAAGGACCCTGCAGGGGTTTTCGGCGCAGCTGGATTAGGAAATTAAGGCAAAATCAGGGGAACCAGTTGAACCACCCACAAAACGGGCTAAAGAACTTACCAGAACTGCCTAATTCATCTTTGGTCGTTCGCTGGCAAAACCTATTCTTCTTCTTCCTGGACCTTCGACTTCGTCATAATCTCTTGCTGAACGTTGCCAGGTACCACGTCGTAGTGGCTAAATTCCATCGAGTAGCTACCCTGGCCACCGGTCATGCTGGAGAGCGTTCGCGAGTAGGTTGTCACGGAACGCAGCGGGATTTCACAACGGACAGTCTGCAAGTTACCACCGGCTGAATCGGTTCCCTGGACGCGTCCTCCGCGGCTAGACATGTCACTGTAGACATCACCCACATTATCTTCAGGAACGGTGATATCAATTTTGACAACTGGCTCCAAGAGGCTCGGCCTGGCTTCCTGAAAGACATTGCGGAAGGCCATTGAGCCGGCTGTTTTAAATGCCGTTTCGGAGCTATCGACGGGATGATGTTTACCGAAGTGAACTTCGACAACCACGTCTTGAATCTGGTAACCAGCAATCACTCCTCTTTCCAGTCGGTCACGAAATCCTTTTTCCACGGCTGGCATAAAGTTACCGGGAATGACTCCACCAACCACGGAATCGACCCAGAGAAAATTCACCGCCTCGTCATAGTGGTAACTTTTCATGGAAGCAAATCGTTTCTTGGTAGCGAATTCCTCGATATCCGTCCCCTGCGGCAAAGGCCACATCCGGATATGGACTTCCCCGAATTGACCACGCCCGCCACTTTGCTTCCTGTGTCGATACATTCCCTCTGCCGTTGCCTGGATCGTCTCTCGGTAGGGGATCTTGGGCTCCTTGGTTTCGACTTCCAGCTTGTCACGACGAATCAATCTTTCCTGGATAACCATAAGATGAAGTTCACTCATTCCGGTTATGACCAATTCCTTGGTTTGACTATCACGGTCCAATCGGAAAGTCGGATCCTCTTCAACAACCTTGTTCAAGGCTCCTGACAGCTTTGTTTCGTCGCCACGACTCTTGGGGGTAACTGCCAGTCCTACCATGGGGGATGGGAACTTGATCTCTGGCAAGGGAATCTCACCCAGAACCGCTCCGGTATGCAGGTCTTCCATCTTGGCTACTGCCACAATATCCCCGGGGCCCGCCGCATCAATGTTCTCAACTTGATCAGCTTGCACACGGAGCAACTGGCCAAGCTTGACCGGCTTCCTGGCCGTGGAAACTGGAACCGCGGAATCTTTCTTGAGGCTTCCCGAGAAAAGACGAATGAAGCTCAACTTTTGAACAAAGGGATCAATTCTTGTTTTAAAGATCAAACCACAAAGATCACCATCTGCATTCGGGACCACCTCGGCAGGTTCTTCTGCAGCATTCATGCGTGGTTTATCAACGGGGCTCAAACCGCACATCACAAGTGCATCGAGCACTTCAGATACGCCGGCTCCCGATTTTCCTGAACAACAAAGAATCGGTACCAGGCTACCTTGAGCAACGGCTCGGATGATCAAACGACTTAGTTCTTCATCCGTTGGTTGCTTTCCTTCGAAGTAACGTTCCATTACTTCTTCATCAACTTCAATGATCGATTCAATCAAAGGTTCATGAATCGCAGCAGGATCAACCAGAGCTCCTGTCGTATCGTCCGGTACCCGTAGCGTGCTAACAACACCGCTAAAATCTGCCCCATGCCCGACGGGAACGTTTAGCAGCACGCAGCGAACTCCCCACAATTCCTGGATGCTACTGACAACTTCTGGGAAATCGATATTCTCACCATCCATCTTGCTGATGACGATCAGGCGACCGAGTCCAATATTGCCTGCTTCTTCAAAGACACGACGCGTGTTAACTTCGATGCCTGATTGGGCGTTGATCACAACAACAGCATTCTCGACGCCATGTAATGCACCAATGGTCTGGCCTATAAAATCCGGGTAGCCGGGCGTATCAATCGCGGTAAACTGTTTTCCTCCGTGCTCAAAATGAACGACACTCGCCTCGACCGAATAGTTGTGCTTCTTCTCTTCCGGATCAAAGTCACAGATGCTCGTCCCGTCATCGACACTAGGTGTCCCGCTGATGGCTCCCGTTGTCACCAGCAGGTTATCCACCAGGGTCGTTTTTCCAGAAGAGCCATGTCCGCAAAAAGCAATATTACGAATGTCTGCCAAGTTTCCACTAGCCATACTGACCGTTCCTTTTATTCATTACACCAAGTTCATATTCTTGGTCTGTTGCGTAAATCCGATCGTATCGAAGGCTCCTCAAGACGTCTATTATCTTACCACTTTAACTCTCCGTCCGCCCCTCTGCGACCCCCCCAAAAAACACCTCTCAGGAGGCCTGCCTAGCAGCCGTGAGGGCATCAGCCAACTGCAACTGGCCTTCATATAACGTGCGGCCAATAATGCAACCATCTAACTGCAATCGTGCTAATTGCCGTACGTCGTCACTTGTCGTTACACCACCTGAAGCAACTACCGGAAAGACGCTGGCTTGTTTCATTTTCCCCATTGCTGACAGGTTAGGACCGGCCAGCATGCCATCCTTGGCAATATCCGTGTAAACAATCGCCGCTACCGGCTCATCGGTAAACTGCTGAGCCAGCTCGATCGCTGAAATCGTGCTCGTTTCCAGCCAGCCATCGGTGGCCACGCAACCATCCCGCGCATCGATTCCCAAGACGATCCGGGCCGGGTACTTTCGGCAAATATCTCGAAACCAGTCTGGATCCTTCAGCGCCTTCGTCCCAATCACGACGCGTGCCACGCCAATCTCAAACAATTCCGTAATCGTCTCTTCGTCCCGGATACCGCCACCTAACTGGCAGGGAACATTAATCGCCGAAACCACGGCCTGCACCGCAGTTCGATTCGCCCAGTGTCCTTCGCGGGCTCCATCCAAATCGACCAGGTGCAATTGTTCTGCTCCCTCGGATATCCAACGATGAGCAATGGCAACCGGATCGTCACCAAAGACGGTCTCGCGACTGTAGTCACCTTGTTGCAAGCGGACACATTTGCCGTTGCGCAGATCGATTGCTGGCCAGATATTCATCAGGACGGTTCTTGATGACCCCTTTCACCCAGGCTCCGTAGAAACAGGCAATATGCCAAAGAAGCAGGCTATTGACAAGGGCCGAAGAGGCTTTAAGTCACACCCGTAAACCGGGATAGGTGAGAAAAAACTGGCTCCTGGCAGGAGCCCAATCGTCAGACGAGTCGGGAAAAATTTTCCAGGATCTGCAGACCAACCTGCTGACTTTTCTCGGGATGAAACTGCGTGGCGAATAGCTGGCCACGCCAGACCATGGCACAGAAAGGCCCACCGTAATCGGCCTCGACCGCTACCACTTCCCGGTCCTCAGGCGCCACGTAATAAGAATGGACGAAATAGAGGTGATCTCCCGAATTAATTCCCTCCAGGATGGGAGCGGGTTTCTGCAGTTGCAGTTCGTTCCATCCCATGTGAGGTACTTTTAGTGGCGCCGGAACATCAAACCGCAGAACTTCTCCAGCCAACACGCCCAGACCCCTGTGTTCGCCACCCTCGAAACTGCGATCAAATAAAAGCTGCAAGCCAAGGCATATCCCCAGGAACGGTCGGTCCTGCTCCAGCCACTCGCGCAGAGGATCTACGAACCCGCGTTGCGTCAGTTCTTGCATGGCGTCACCAAATGCACCAACACCCGGCAGTACAACTTTGGTCGCTGCCTTCAACTGCTGAGGATCTGAGACGATCTGAGCTTCCTGGCCGATCTTCTCGAAACCTTTTTGCACACTTCGCAAATTACCCATCTGGTAGTCAATAATTGCAATCAACGCTCTATACTCCTCTCGGTTAGCAATGGCTCATCGAAGTTTGCCTGTTGTTGGTATTCTTGAGTCACCGGACCACCCGAAGGTTCGCCGGCGGCAAGTTTTTTACTCCCTGTGGAAGAAGAAAACAGCCTCGAGTCCATCAATGGCAGAACCCTATGTTTCGCCTCCTCGAAAAAGCTGCTTAAGCCACTGCAAAGCAACCAGCAGCAGTCCCATCAGTATCAAGCAACAACCGACCAGCAGGGGGATGAACCAGCCCAGTTGGAAAAACTCCCGGGCACGCAAGTCCCAAATCGGCTCCCAGGCGATCACCAGGACAACACTGGCCAAGGCAAGGTAAGGGCCAAAAGCAATATCCGTTCGGCGTATCGAGATCAGCTGGATGAGGCCGATCAAGAGGGCTGCAAAAGGGGCCAGGAAAAAGACAATCAGTGTCGACTGCCAGCCCAAGAATGCGCCGATCATCGCCATCAACGTCACATCGCCGAAGCCCATCGCTTCCTGCTGCATGGCGTAGCCACCAATTAACCGTACTGACCAGATCACTCCTCCACCAAAAGCCATTCCCAGTAAGGCTGTCAACAGGCCACGCCAGTGAAGTTCTCCAGCGGACCAAACCACGGCAATCATCAACATCCCGACAACGGCTGACAAACCAATGACTCGAGTGATCATATACGCCTTGCGTGGTTTCACCTCCAACCGAGATTTCGTTCTCCGTTGTGGACGCACGATACTGGCTAGCATAATCCGAATACTCTGCCAGTAACCTTTTCGTAACGTACAGACTTTAGGCAAGATCGCCAGGCACCAAACCAAGAGACAGGCCCACGCAGAGAGTAACCCAACGGGCCCATCGAGCTGCGAATCCCACTCAAAGGGGGACGTCACGAGTAAGGGTGATTGAATTCCATTGAGTCCAGTAGCAGGCAACAGGCTAACCGGAACCACTGCAGCCAGTAGCAATCCGACAAGTGTGCCGGGAACCGTTACCAGATCGGGGATCGTCTGCTCGTCGAAATCAATAAAGGTGGCAATGGCCAACAACGAGATCAAGATGAGGTGGCTCAGGTATCGCAGCGAAAGCGTTGCGGTCAGTCCTGCCTCTTCAAGGCGACCTATCTCCCACCAGTACAAGCTTGCCAGGGCAACTCCAGTGACAATCTCCAGCAGCATGGGACGAATCCAGAAAGACCGTCCATGCAAGGCTGCTTCCCGTCGCAGCCCCCACCATCCCAGCACCGGCAGTCGATCCAGTAGCCGGCGTGGTGGCGCCTGGGGATCAGCCGGTGACCAGGGACTGATCCGCCGCGCGTTCCATGCCCACCGATAGATGGCGTGATTGAGCTGAGAACCTAGCAAGGTTCCCAGTACAAACAGTCCTGAGTAAGCCAGCCAATTCGACACGTTGCTCACATTCTCCAGTTACGGCCTGGTTTGTATTTAAAGTGAAGCATCAATCCGCTTCACCCTGTTTCGGAGCAATGCTGGACAAACCAGTTGTGAATCTCTGCTGCGACCGAAGCAGGTGATTTATCCTCTGTATCGACCTGGAAATCTGCACACTCCTGATAAACTGGTTCGCGTGCAGATAACAACTGCTGAATCTCCTGGAAGCCACCAGCTGCTGTCAAATCAGGTCGTCGTTCTGCGGTAGCAGGATCTCCTTCGATCCGGCGTTGGATCGTCTCTGCGGCAGCTTGCAGCCAGATCATCGATCCGGTACCGAACAGTTGCTGCCGGTTTTCAGGTCGCTGCAATGCGCCTCCTCCAAGTGCCACAACGGTATCCGAGCGCTGGCTCAATTCCTTAACAATCTCTGTTTCAAGGTCTCGAAATCCAGTTTCTCCATCAGCCGCAAAGATTTCTTTGATCGGCATTCCGGCACGCGCCTCGATGATGTCGTCAGCATCGACTGCCTGGTAGCCCAATCGATCTGCCAGCAGGCGTGCCACGGTAGTTTTTCCCGTTGCGCGATAACCGATCAGATACAAATTGTTACCAGCCATGCAGTAAACTTTTTTAGCAACACCTGCGGGGATGCGATTTACGTCTTATTGTCTCGCGGCACCGATTACTCGTTTCACTTCAGCTCGCATTAGCTCCATCGGCGCTTGCTTGCCACTGAACATTTCGAACTGCAGAGCTGCCTGGCGAATAAACATTTCAATTCCCGTGACAACTTCGCAGCCACTTTCCCGAGCCAGTTTAACCAGCAACGTTTGCTCGGGATTATAGATTGTCTCAAAAACAACCATTTCCCGGCGCAAGCCTCTTTTTTCAAATGGTGTTTGATCCACATTGGGGTGCATACCAACCGGAGTTCCATTGACCAGCAGATCGGCTTCTACATTATGCCGTCGATCCCAATCGACAAAATCACAATGAAATTGTTCAGCCAATAATTCTGAACGCCTCTGAGTGCGCGAGCAAATCACCACATTCGCGCCCTGTTTCACCAGCCCATAAGCGATCGTCTTAGCAGCTCCACCTGCTCCCAATACCAAGGCTCGTCTTCCTTTGATACCGTTAGCCCCGTAACGCGATTTCAGAGCCGGTTCCATACTCGTCATCGCTGCTGGCAAATCGGTGTTCGAACCGATCTTCTTCCCGTCCTGGAACAGTACGGTGTTGACTGCTCCAATATCACGGGCTGTTTCATCAATCTCATCGATACAACTGATCACATCTTCTTTGTGGGGAATCGTGATACTCAAACCTCGAACTCCCATCTCCTCGCAATCGGACAGGAACGGCCGCAAATCTTCACGCGGGACGCGGAAGGGAAGATACACTTTCTGCAAACCAAGTTCACGAAACGCCAGATTATGAATAATCGGACTCAAACTGTGACCGACCGGGTCAGCGATCACACCATAAACTTCGGTATCGGGACCGATGCCATCATAGTGATAGATCTCGGTCATTTGCTGGTAGCTCAGTTGTCCCGGTGCCAGCGCTCGTTCATGGTGAAACGTCGAATAGGTAAAGGGAGCTCCAAATTTTCCGGCCAGCAGTCGGGAAGCAGTACCAATGTCACCCATGCAAATGCCAATCGTGGGAATTTCACTTTCACGCATCAGCCGCAACATTCGCAAGCCGTCGTGTGGGGAATGTGCCATGGTCGCAATCTTGATGATATCGGCATCAAGTGCTGATAATCGCCGATGAATGGCTTCCAGGTCGTGTGGCGTTTCTCGAAAGTTGTGCATACTTACAATCCGCTTGCAGTCTCCATAACGCGGAATGAGAGCTGCCACATCCTCTTCCAAGTCGACGTAATCAACACCTCCTGCAATCGCAGAGCGCAGTATCATTTGTCGGGATTCTTCTGTTCCTTCCCAACGTCCTCCGTCTTGCGTACGACGACAGGTCGCCACGATGGGACAGGGCCGGTTATCCAACAAGCGCGGTAAATTGATATTCCGCTTAAGATAATCCAGTCGCAATTCAACTAACTGCGCACCCTCAGAAACCAAATGCCGGTGCTCGGCAAGGAGATGTTTGTGGCGACCTCGTCCAATACTGACACAAATCATAGATGCTTATTCTCGCAAGTCCGCTAATTCCCACTGGTCCATCTCTGACAACCGACTCGTCTCATAAATTGCGATAAGTCAATTCTCTAGAACGTAGTCCATTCTCTATTCTGATCGGTCAGCAGGACAAGTTCAAATTCGTTTAAATCGACGATCTAGTTCTTCTTTCGTAAAAACTAGAGCGGTTGGTCGTCCGTGCGGACAATGATGGGCGTCCTGGCACAAATGACGCTGCAGTAATAGGCTAATCACTTCGTCCAGGGAAAGCGAATCTCCCGCTTTAATGGCGGCTCTACAAGCCATACTGTGCAATAATTCGTCGATCAGATCCCGTCGCTCGGGCGGTCTATTTTCAGCTACCAACTGTTCCACGACCTGCCGCAAGATCTCTGCGGGGCTGAGTTTTTCCAGCATTGCGGGATAAGCAACCACCAGGACCGTATCTCCACCAAAAGGTTCTACTTCGATACCCAGTTCTGCCAGTTCGTCTCGAGACTCAAACACGGCCGCCGCTTCTGCGGCCGTCAGGTTTACTGGCTCCGGTATCAGTAGTCGCTGGACTTCCAAGGCGTTGTTGGCAATCTTCTCTCGCAACTGTTCGTACAAAACGCGTTCGTGCAAAGCATGTTGATCGATGACCATGATGCCGTTTTCGTGTTCTGCCACCAGGTAGCGATTGTGTAGTTGCATACCGAGTGACGTTCCCAGGTTTTGCAAGTCCTCCGCGTCAACTGCCGATCCCTGCGGGCCGGCCACGACAGCCTGGCCCAATGCTGTCGCCAGTTCAGCTGGAGTACCTGCACGCCAGGCCGCAGCCGCAGTAATCCCGTCAACCTGGCCCGTTGCTTCACGCGACGTCGCTGCTAAGCGACTGGTCTCTCCCTGGGTCCAGTCGACCAGTTGCTGACGATGCTGTGACAGTCGGGCAGGATCCATGGTCGCTTCGGGACCTTGTTGGTCCGTTGCCGCCGGCTCGACTTGGGCAGTCAGATCTGTCGCCAGGAACATATTACGAATCGTCCCCAGCAGTTGACTGTACAATTGCCGACCATCCCGAAAGCGTACTTCCAGCTTGGTGGGATGAACGTTCACGTCAACGGCTTCGGCGGGCATGTCTAACCGCAGAAAGGCAATCGGCTGTCGTCCACTCAACAGCAACCCACGGTAGGCTTCACCTAAGGCGTGCTGTAGTGAACGGTCTCGAATATGTCTTCCGTTGAGAAACAGATACTGCATTCGATTATGGGAGCGACTGAAGGTGGGGTTAGCCACATAACCGCTCACCTTGATTCCATCCGCTTCACTTTCAACCCAGAGCAGGTTCTCTGCCAGTTCCCGGCCAAAAAAATGTCCAATACGTTTAGACCAGTGGTCTACTGGAGGCAAATCATGCAGTTGTTTTTGGTTGTGTCGCAGGCTGAAATGGATCTGGGGATGCGCCAGGGCGATGCGGGTAAAGGCCTCGGCAACATGTCCCATCTCTGTCTGGGTGGTTCGCAGAAACTTGCGGCGGACCGGTGTATTGTAGAATAAGTTTCGTACTTCGATGGTGGTTCCCGGGGGGCAGCCGCAAGGAACCAGGGGACGTTTCTCACCCCCAACCACTTCCAATTCAGCGCCTGCATCCGCCTGCTCCGTACGACTGCGTACTTGAAACTGGCTAATCTCTGCAATCGATGCAAGTGCCTCGCCACGAAAACCGAGGGTATCGACATGGAACAGATCATCAGCATCCATGATCTTACTCGTCGCGTGGCTGGCGACTGCAAGTTCCAGTTGATCTGGCGAGATCCCACAACCGTTATCGGCAACTCGAATCAACTGGCTGCCACCGAGTTCCACCAGAACGTCAATGCGGGAGGCCCCGGCATCAACGGCATTCTCTAAGAGTTCCTTGACAACACTTGCTGGTCGTTCGATGACTTCGCCGGCAGCGATCTTATTGATTACCGCGCGGGAAAGTTGAAGAATGTCCGCCATGAAATCCGTTCCCTATTCCTTTTGACCTACTGTAGATCATATTCCTTCAGTTTTCGATAGACCGTCCGTTCGCCAATACCGAGAATGCGCGCTGCCTCCTCGCGATTTCCATTGGTCAGTTTCAAGGTCTGCTGATAAGCCCATTTTTCGATCTCGCTTAACGATTGCCCTATCAACTCGACCGGACCACTGGTCGAAACTGTATCCGCTGCGGGCAACTCCGCAAGGTCTGGCGGCAGATCATCAACATCGAGTACCTGGTCTGTATCCACCACGATCATACTCTCCATCGCATTGCGCAACTGCCGGACATTTCCGGGCCAGTCGTGCGAAAAAAACCTTCGCGTGACGGTCGGTGAAACACTTTTCACTGGCTTATTGTGGCGCTTCACAAATTGTTTACGGAAATGATCCATCAAGGGGATAATATCCTCTCGTCGTTCGCGCAAACTCGGTAAATCCACCGTGACCACTTTCAGCCGGTAGTAGAGGTCATTGCGAAACGACCCGTCTTCAAGCGCATCCTCGAGAGATCGATTGGTTGCCGACAAGAGTCGCACGTTCACTTTCATCGGTTTATTGTCTCCGACGCGGGTGATCAGCTGTTCTTCCAGAACCCGCAGCAACTTGATCTGGGTAGCCAGCGGCATATCGCCAACTTCATCGAGAAACAAGGTTCCTCCATTGGCGTACTCGAAAGCACCAATCCGATCGGCCACGGCATCTGTATAAGCGCCTTTGATATGGCCGAACAACTCGCTCTCAACCAGGTTTTCCGCCACGGCCGCACAATTCAGGGGAACTAACCGCTTTCCCTTACGGGGACTATTCTGATGAATTGCCTGAGCAATCAATTCCTTACCAGTACCACTTTCTCCGGTAATCAACACCGAGGCATCGGTAGGGGCGATTCGTTTAATACGTTCAATGACATTCTTCATCGTGTCACTGGCATAAATAATCCCTTCAAAACCAAACCGCTCGTCCAGTCGCTGGTTCAATTCGAGATTCGTACGCTTCAACATCACCGCTTCTGCGGCCCGCTTGGTCACTGCCCGCAAACGGTTTGGCGTGATTGGCTTTTCCAGAAAGTTGTAAGCTCCCTGCTGCATCGCCTCGACCGCCTTGGGTACCGTCGCATGGCCAGTCACCATGATGACTTCGCAGTCCGGCAGCACTTCCTTGGTACGTCCCAGGACCTGCATCCCGTCGGCATCGTTCATCACCAGGTCCGTAACCACGACGTCAAACGTATCCTCTTCGACTGCTCGCACTCCGTCAGGCCCAGAGGTCGCCATCGCGCACTGGTAGCCATCACGCTCCAAACTCTCCACCATTGCCTGAGCGTGCGCACGGTCGTTATCAACGATCAGCAGACGGATTGTAGATGAAGACGGTTCCGACGTCTCAGCAGCATCATTGGTACCCATGTCTACCATCATATCCAATCCGTAAAAAAGCGACCAGAACCCGAACCGAACTCAACTGTCAAAAGTAGCCTCAGACCGTTGTCTAAACGGTCCTGTAAGCCCTGTCAGCAAGGGACAGCGACAACTGCTCAACGAGCCAGAGAATCTTCTTTCGCCGTAGAAATGCGTGCCGGAGCAGGAAATTCAAGAGTAAACTTGGTGCCGCGACCTTCGACACTCTGCACACTGATGCGGCCTCCGTGAGCTTCCACCACCTTGCGAGCCGTTGGCAAACCTAATCCAGACCCCCCATTCTTGGTTGTATAAAAAGCGTCAAACATGTTCAGCGCGGTCCGTTCTCCCATTCCACAGCCGGTATCAATTAAATCCAGCGCGATCGAATTCTTAGTTAACCGGGTCGTCGCCGTCAGCGTACCTCCTGCTGGCATTGATTCAATGGCGTTCTTGACGAGATTTACGATCGCTGCCTCCAGCGTTTCCGCATCAATCAGGATGCTTGGCAATTCCGGATCCAGGTAACGTCGCACTTCGACCTGCGACTCAGCAGCTTGGACCCCAAACAGATCGAGTACCCGATCCACCACTTCATTCACATTACCGGCCAGCAGATTGAGTTCTTGCAGTCGAGTGAATTTAAGGAAATCATTAAGCAAGTTTTCCAACCGTGTGCATTGGGTATGAACCACATCAATCTTCCCCAATACGCGCCGCTCGCGCGGTGTTTCAGCCTCTGCCAAATCTTCAGCCAACAAATCCATATTCATACGGATGACGGAGAGTGGATTCTTTATTTCATGTGCCAGGGAGCCGGCCAATTCAGCCAGCTCATGGTACTTAGCCTGCAGATTCTGCAGTGGTAGCTGAGAATCGGAGTCTTGCGGTGCGTTCATGCCGCAGGGCCTCTTGTTAAATCAGGGAAGGGAACTGCCTAATCAATGATACCAGTAGTCGGGCAACCTAGCTAACGGTACTGGCAACTGGCGAACCTGTCACGTTTCTGAGGTCACGACAAGGGCAAAAAAGCAGCCAGGCAAATGCCTGGCTGCCAAAGCTATCTTACTCTATCCTGATGGTATTTCGAGAAGACACTGGTCTTCTACAGTGCGCGATCATCGTCTGGATCGTCGACCCCGACCACCTCGACCGCCTGACCTTTCCCGGCCACCGCTGTCATCCGAGGACTCACTACGTTCCTCCGTGGCACCGTCGCCAGGACTTTCCTCGGTAGCCAGCTCATCTTTCAGGCCAAGTTGTTCCAGGGCCTGTCGACGACTGAGTTTCACTCGGTCATGCTCATCCACGGAGACAACCAGTACCTTCATTTCGTCGCCTTCCGAAACCAAATCCGAAATATTACTGACGAATCCCGAAGACAATTCACTAATGTGACAAAGCCCATCGCGACCAGGCAGAATCTCGACAAACGCGCCAAAGTCCTTAACACTTGAGACGACGCCATCATAGATCTTGCCAATCTCTACTGAAGCGGTGCAAGCTTCGATTTTTTCCACCGCCTTGCGAACCCATTCGGCATTATCACCAGCGATCGTCACGGTACCTTCATCATCTACTTCAACGACCGTTCCAGTCTCTTCCTGGATAGCACGAATATTGCGACCTCCGGGTCCGATCAGCATGCCGATCTTATCCGACGGGATACTACGTCGCTCTAGTCG
>JAYGDG010000281.1:0-3480 GCA_046583015.1 Pirellulaceae bacterium
CACCGACGACGGTCGCCGCATTAACTCCCCTTCTGCGGAGAGTCCTTACTCACTTCCCGGAAATGCTGCACCAGTCGATCCGCGGACTTGCGAACACCAAAACAGTCGCCCGCCCGCCGCCGTCCAGCTTGTCCCAGCGAATGGCACACCTGGGGTGCAGCAAGCAGCTGGCAGATGGCATTTGCCATCTGCCCGGGAGACTCGCTAGCAACTAACATGCCACCATCTTCTGGACCTGGAAAAATTTCACGAGTGCCACCGACGTCCGTGGCAACCACCGGACAGCCACTGGCAGCTGCCTCCAGTAAAACACGGCCCAGAGGTTCCTGTCTGGCTGGATGAACTAACATCGTCCATTGCCTAAGCAAACTGGCAACATCGTCCCGACGCCCTAAGAAATGAACATGTCCTTGAAGTTCCGGCCCGCTGGCTGACTCGATTAGCTGCCGGTGATAATCGATGACCTCTTGTTTCTCTGCATGACGCTCCCCAACAATAACCAAATGGACCTGGGGAAACTGCTTTCTCACTTGCTCCATTGCTTCGAGCAGGATTTCCCAGCCTTTACGTAAAGCGATCTGGCCGATTCCACCCAGGATCGGTGCATCTTCTGGCAGCCCCAGTTGCTGCTGCAGCGTCCCGCTGGCAGGTTGCGGGAAAAACTGTTCCAGATCGACTCCGTTATAAAGAACGTGCAGACGATGGCTGTCAACTCCGCGCTGCTGGTACCAGTCACGGGTCGCCTCGGAAACAGCCAATAAACGCTGGTGGTGATTAAGGTCATCGATTGCCTGGCGGCTGAGGTTCATCATGTCTCGCAGGTGGCCCAGGCTGGCCACGCCCAGTTGGCTGGCGACCGGTCCGCATAAGCGAGACATGGAAAGACTGTTGGCATGCACCAGGAGAGGATTCACGGCTTCAATCAATTGTTGAATCATTTCCCGTCTCTGGTCGACGGAATTCTGATGGTCTTTACAGGACTGCGGATCCCAGGTGACCGTTTTTACGTCCAGTGTTCGCAGTTGCCGGGCCAATTCACTGGGACTGGGGACTGCAATAACAGGCTCGATGTCCAGTTCCCTGAGTCGAGGCAAAACTGCCAGCAGCGAGTTTTCTCCGCCGTTTCGTATGCCAAATTCACAAAAGAAGAGAACGCGAATCATCGGAATGCAATCGGTCGCTAGTCTTTAGCCGTTCACAGCAGCCCGTAGGCGGTGAGTGTTTGGCGCAAGGTTTCTTCTTCGGATGGGATCAGGGAAGTCATTGGCAACCGCAACTCACCCGAATCACGTTGCAAGATCTTCATGGCTGCCTTAATGGGAATGGGATTCGTCGCCAACCCCAACATATCGCGGCACAGGGGAAACAGTTTTCGATGCCATTGACAGGCAGCCTGGGTATCACCGTTCTGATAAGCCTGTACCATCGCCATCATATCTTGGGGCACGATATTGCCGACAACAGAAATCACACCCTCACCACCGATGGCCATCAATGGCAGCGTGAGGCTGTCATCTCCGCTGAGGACAGTCAGTTCTGTTTCAGACAAGACCTCTGATGCCTGGTCCAGGGAACCAGTCGCTTCCTTGACCATCGTGATATTATCCAGTTCAGACAGGCGAACAATCGTTTCCGGTTCAATATTCTTACCGGTTCGTCCGGGAATATTGTAAACACAAATGGGCAAACCCACCTGTTCGGCAACCGCCCGATAGTGTTCATAGAATCCCTGCTGTGTCGGCTTGTTGTAGTAAGGTGCGACCATCAGTGCGGCATCTGCCCCTTCCTTGGCTGCCCACTGCGTTAGGCGAATTGCTTCGGCGGTACTGTTGGACCCGGTACCTGCCATCACTTTAATCCGGCCAGCAGCGTGACGCACAACTTCTGCGATCACGCGCTCATGTTCTTCATGGCTTAGCGTCGGCGACTCGCCCGTGGTCCCGGTGGGGCACAAGCAGGTGGTCCCGGCCTCAACCTGGAATTCCACTTGAGCTTTCAGGGTCACCTCATCAATGACTCCATCTCTAAATGGTGTCACCAAAGCAACCGACACTCCTGCAAAATCGGTACCTTGCCTGGGCATCTTACTCACTTTCCGCATTGAAATTGACGCGACTTCTCGAACGGGACCATCATACGACCTCTGCTCCCCTGTCGCAAACCGGGCGCCAGGGTTTTTCAGGCAGCCGTAATTACGAGAGCAACTGCTTCATCTCATAAACTGCCTGCTTCATCCCAACCATCAGTGCCCTCGCAACGATACTGTGTCCAATATTCAGTTCCACCATCTGGTCAATGCTCGCCACAGGACCAACGTTTTGATAATTCAACCCATGTCCGGCGTGCAAGGCGATCCCATGATCCACGACAAGTTGACCTGCCTTGATCAATTTAGCCAGCTCCTGCTGGCGTGCCGCTCCCTGCTCCAGCGCATACTGTCCCGTGTGCAATTCCACGGCCTGCCCGCCCAATTCGGCAGCCATCTCAATCTGCGCTGCAATCGGATCCAGAAAGAGGGCCACGGATATCCCTGCATCTTGCAGTTGCTTGATCACCGGCGCCACCTGGTCACGCTGGCCGACAACATCCAAGCCGCCTTCGGTCGTCAGTTCCTCTCTTTTTTCCGGAACGAGCGTCACTTGCTGAGGCCGGGCACGACAGGCAATTGCCACGATGTCCGGTGCGCAGGCCATTTCCAGGTTCAGTTTCACATTAACGGTCTCTTTCAAGACCTGGACATCGCGATCCTGGATATGTCGCCGATCCTCCCGCAAGTGAATCGTAATACAGTCCGCTCCACCCAACTCGGCTAGTGCCGCGGCCCACACAGGATCGGGTTCCCTGGCCTGCCGTGCCTGCCGCACCGTGGCCACGTGATCAATATTAACCCCTAGTTCCGCCATCCTTACTTCTCCCAGCCGCCCGCTTCAACATCCCTCGCGAGCCCTACCGAGGCGATTCGGCAGGGCAGATGGCATCTTAACCCGACAAGCGGCGCAGAACTAGCGGGCCTGAAACGTGCGCTGATACTCCAGCGTTCCATCTCCATCAAGATCTTGTTTAACCGTCAGACGATTTTGGACTGCATTGAAGTAAAGATAAGACCGCACACCCGATTCATTTTCAAAAATCCAGGGCCCTGGTTGCTGGGCCAGGAATTCATGGAACGACTGGGCCTCAACTGGCTGCCCGGGCGGCGCTGGTTGCTGATCATCATTAAGGATCACCACAGCGACACCGGCAATCACCAGCAACAACAATGCCCACTTGAGGAACTGTGTCGAAGAATTTACCAGGCCGCCACCATTCACTTGTTGCCAGTGTTCGTCGAGGGAAGTTTCCTCTTCACCGTACTCACCGGTGGTCAGGAGACTGCGCGCCGCATCCGCGTTTTCTGGAGCAACCCGCAAAACAAACGATGAGTACCAGGCTCCCGCAGCAGCATTGAATTCGTTTTCCTCCGTAATATCGCTCCCAATC
>JAYGDG010000289.1:0-1828 GCA_046583015.1 Pirellulaceae bacterium
CGTCACCTCCCAGCCCGCAGGGGGCTGGTGCTTCGTCCACGACCAGTAAGCGACCTGTCTTGTGAACGGAATTTAAGATGGTCTCCACGTCCAGTGGCGAGACACTGCGGGGATCAACAACTTCTACCGAGATCCCTTCTGATTCCAGTTGCTCGGCAACGGCCAGGCAACGATGCACCATCAGTGCAAAGGCCACGACAGTCAGGTCGGTCCCCTGGCGCACCACGGACGCCTTGCCAAATTCAATTTCGTATTCTGCTTCCGGCACAGGCCCCTTCATCGACAGCAACTCACGATGCTCCAGGAACAGCACGGGATCATTGCAGCGCAAGGCGTGTTTCAGCAGGCCCTTGGCATCGAAAGGTGTCGATGGAAGGACCACACGGACACCCGGAATCTGGCTGTACATGCCATAGTAGTTTCCGCTGTGATGCGTGGCCGCAGAATGACCAATACCCACGCAACCTCTTAGCAACAATGGCATCTTCAACCGACCACCACTCATGTATTGCATCTTGGCGATTTGATTAATAACTTCACCCGTGGCATCCAGGATGAAATCCGTGAACATGAAATCAATCACCGGGCGGGTTCCAGTCATCGCCGCACCGCCCGCCAGACCTATAAACCCACGCTCGCAAATCGGCGTGTCACAGAGTCGGTCGGGACCGTAAAGGGCATACAAACCGGTTGTGGTATTAAAATTACCTCCCCGTTCCCCAATTCCTTCACCCATCACAAAAATGCGGTCGTTGACCGCCATTTCCTCAGACAACGCTTCGTGCGTCGCCTCCATATAGGTCAACTCTCGACAGGGTCCCGCATCAGCCAACTGATTGATCGTGGTCGTCGCCGTGGGTGCCGAGTCCAGGCTACCCTCGAAATAAACGTGGCTGGCAACCGTTTGCGAATCCGGCCAGGGACTGGACTCGGCAAATTCACTGGCCTCGGTAATTTGTGCTTCGATCTCGGCTTCCAGGGATGCCAGTTCATCAGCCTCGACAACATCATTCTCCAACAAGGTTGCCTTTAACCTCAGCAGGGGACATTTCCCCTTCCACTGCTCTACCTCTTCCCTGGTCCGGTAACTGAAATCTCCCATCCCTTCCGCATGCGGGCGAGTCCGGTAGGTACGACATTCAATTAAAGTAGCTCCCTCCCCATTGCGAGCACGCTGGACCGCCTCTCGAGCCGCTGCATAGACGGCCAGTACATCGTTGCCATCGATTTCCAGACCTGGCAATCCGTAGCTTTCGCCCCGGTTGCCCACGCGTCCGGTTCCATTGGAGTAGCTAAAGGGTACTTCGGTAGCAAACTGGTTGTTCTCACAGACAAACAGTACTGGCAACTTCCAGATACTGGCCATGTTCAAGCCTTCATGAAAGGCACCGTTGTTGGCCGCTCCATCCCCAAAAAATGCCACGGCCACCTGGTCAGTCTTGAGAATCTTGAAACTGTAACCCGCACCGGTCGCCTGCAGGATACAGGGCCCCACGATACCACTGGTTCCCATCAGGCCAACTTCGGGTGAAAACAGATGCATGCTGCCGCCCCGCCCCCGGGAACAGCCAGTTTGCCGCCCAAAGAGCTCCGCAATCAACTGTTCCGGTGGTACCCCTTTGGCCAGTGCATGTCCATGGCCTCGGTGCGTGCTGAAGACGACATCGTCCGTTGCCAGGTTGGCGCAAACACCAGTCGCAATCGCTTCTTCGCCGACATAGGTATGACAGGCCCCGTGTACCAGGCCCTGCTGATGATTGCGAGCCAACTGTTCCTCACATCGCCGAATCAGAAACATCGTGCGATAGAATCCCAGCAAGGTCTCCTG
>JAYGDG010000345.1:0-3420 GCA_046583015.1 Pirellulaceae bacterium
CGTGGTCGATATGGTTAAGGAACATGTCGATCGCGCCGCTGCCACGCAGGAAACGGGAAATGCAGCAGATACCGATGTAGCCACCGGTATCCGCGATCGCTCGAATGACCGGATCGGGTTTGCTGCGGATGTGGGGATGGATCTTGCCGCAGGTGGAGTGGCTGGCGACCACCGGTTTTCCCGAAACCTGGGCCGCTTCCAGGCTAGTTTGCCATCCGGAGTGGGCGCAATCGGGGATCACGCCAACCCGGTTCATTTCCTTGATCACGCTGCGACCGAAATCACTTAGGCCCGCATTCGCTTTTTCCGCGCAGCCGTCGCCGATCATGTTGCGACGCTGGTAGGTCAGGTGCATCATGCGAATGCCCAGCTGGAAAAAGACCCGCAGGTATCGCAGTTCGTCCGAGATGGAAACCCACTGCTGGGTCAACGGTACCCCGTTGCCGGTAAAATACAGACAGTGGCGTCCCTCTTTCTTGGCGGTTACCACGTCGTCGGGTACCGCGGCCTTGGAGACAAATCCTCGCATCAGGTCGGTGACATAAGTGAAGCGTGCCAGTCGCTTGATCAGCCGCATCGGATCCTGCCCCTCCTCACCAGCATTCTGGAAAATACAGGTTACGCCAGAGGCACGCCAGCCAGTACGGTATTCCTGTTGCTCTACCGGATCCGTAACATAGCGGATCATTCCCATCTCTTCCCGCATGTCATCCAGTTCCAGGTCCGAGGCTCCCGCCTTGATGGCAGCGGCCATGGCGTCACCGTCCAGGGCCGCGCGTGGTGAGAATCCGTAGGAGTCAAAAACAATGGACTCGGCATGCAGTCGCAGGCCTCGTTCCAGTTCCCTGGCCGACGGCTTGAGGATTTTTAGAGCAGCCTCGCGAGCCTGGGTGATGACCGGGTTGAGTCGTTCGGTCAGGGGAGCCACGCCCGGGTTGTCGACAGCAGGTGCAAGGGGTGCCGAGGCCAGGCCAGTTAATGCTACGGCGGTCGAACTTTGTAGAAATGTGCGGCGATCCATGGAGTACTAGTTCCTTTCGAAAATCATTTCAATTCCTGGTTTAGACGATAATCGGATGACGGTCAGTCATGACACCCGGTTGCTAATCACCATTCATTTCGATGCGGTGAAAGAGGCTGTCACGGCCAGTAATCTGGCCTGTTCCCGTCCAGCTGTCGCCCGCTTTTAGCTGGTTCATCTGATCATTGCGATCACTGGGGATGAGAATCTGGATTTGCTGATCAGTCCCCTCCAAGGTGCCAATGAGCGTTTTACCATCGTTGTACGGGGAGTTTTTGTCCCAACTGTACGTGGACGAGACACGTTCAATACTCAGCGTGAGGGAAAAAGTCTGTTTGGCAACCGCTTCCATGATGCGCGCCTGATCTAATGTGTCATGGCCGGACTCGTTCAGTAGCTGACATGTCTCCTCCAGGCTGATGGCGGCCTTGGCTGGCTCGACGGGAGCTGGCTCCGTGGGGGTTTCTGTCGGTGTTGCAGGTTCCGGATCGACAGGTTCAGCGTCGACAGCTTCCACCGGTTCGGCAGCAGGTTCTTGCTCCTCTGAGATGGTGGCCGGTGGAGTCGGATCGACAGGAGGTGCGGAGGCAGCTCCCGCCAGTACAGCCAATTGGGCTACATTCGATTCTTCCTCCAGCAAAGGCAGGGAGGGTTCTGCTTCGGTTGTTTCCGGTGTTTCTTCCGCTGCTGTCGAATCCCCGTGCAAGAGTTCTCGCGGGACGAGAGCGAGATTTACCTTTTGAACCCAGTCTGGCCACATCGGGACATCGATTTTTATCTTGAGGTCCCAGGAAATCTCGTTGTCCCCCGTATCAAAGGAATAGGCATCGGTGTCTGGTATGGCGAGCATGCCGGAAAAGCTCACTTTCTGTTGTGCCTGGAATGACTCCGGTCCCTGCAAGTTAAAAGGCAGGTTGTAGATCTTGTTGGTATAGGTGGACCTGTTGGTTCCGCTGCCAGAGACGGCAGTTTCAGTGGCAGTTAAAGTGGCCAGTACCTCGTTTATTTTACCTGTTTTTCGAGGAGTGAAACTAATCGTGATCGGCACGGAGTCACCCGGTGCTATCACCGACGTGTCCATCACGACCTTGACTTCTCCCAGTCGTCGTTCCGCCAGTTGCTTGCGGAACGTGAAGAATCCGATCAGTAAACCAACGGCCAGGAAAAGGAATCCAACACAATAAACGAGTGTAAAGATACCGACCAGGCAGAAAATAATCGTGGCCAGCACTCCGACCGATTTTCCGATCTGGGCTCCCAGCGCATCGGGGTCTGGTTGCTCGGGTTCTACGATGCTGCCGTCTGTGCCAGGCAGGACGATGAAGTCGTCGCGTTTTTTGGGATCGAAGCCCCAGGGAATATCAACACGCACGTCGACGTAGTGATCGATATTGATGAGTTTGCCATGGTAAGTGAGTGGGACATCTTTGATCGGGATACTGAACGGATATGACTGGGTCTCACCGGCTATCAAGTCACCTTCGAAAACGACTTTCTCTCCGTACCTGCCAGAATCACGATTGCCGCGGCCATGAGTTTTCCAGTAGCCAGCGATTTTTAGTGCGCGGCAATTGACGTTCTTGTTAACATCAATCGTGACGGTACCGTTGACGGTGTCACCGCTCCGGAAAGTCGATTCGCGGTTCTCAAACTGAATAGAAATGTCACACTTCGACATGGCAGGGTCTTTCAAGATGCTGAAACAAGTCGTACAGGTGACCTTCGATTGATCGGATGTCATCTCCATGCTGGTCAAGCAGTTGATCAATCGTAGCCAGCGGGACAGTAGGTACAGGGCCAGGATCCCGTCGTGCGAACTCAATTCGCTGGCGGACGATCTTGTCTAACTGTTGCCGGTCTGTCTTGTCGCCTGCCTGGACTGTTTTTACGTCACGTCCCATCCGCTGCAGTTGCCGAGTGAAATCCCGGTGAGTTCCCAGGATCAATGGTACGGGGCGTTGAAACAGTTGCCGGCGTTGCCACCAGGGGATTCGCTGTGCTTCATCGAGGATCAGTGGATTGCCTTCCGGTACCGGCGGTCGTTTTCCCTCGGGAAAATGAACGTAACCGGCTGCTGAAAAGCAGTCCTTCAGGGCCAGCAGATGCGTGGTCTTGCCATGACCTTTCTCGCCAATCAATTGCAGAACGGCTCGCGGCCGAGCAAGGTGCTCAACCAACGGAGCTGTGTCAATCACGGCCAATTGAGCGCGATACTTGAGTGGCAATTCCCCGAACGGATTGAACCGTAAGTTCAGGTGGACGAAGGGCAGCGTCAGTTGGTTTGCCGGTCGTTGCGTTGACACAGTGGTGAGCAGCTGGGCCACGATAATCTCCTGGGAAGATCCTGCGATTACACTATTGTAACACCCCACCGAGGTGGAACTACGGGATTGGCCGCT
>JAYGDG010000367.1:0-2198 GCA_046583015.1 Pirellulaceae bacterium
AGCGGCCAAGTCAGCAACTTCGGGCTCTAGGGCCTGGAAGGCGGTCGATGGCAACACCTCTGCGAGTTCAACCAGTTTCTCCTGGGCGGATGCTGCCAGTTGGCGAGTTTGGTCAATTTTCTCGGTCACTTCTTTTTTCAGTGGATCATCCGTTTTAACGGTATCCTGCAGTGGTGTAGTCAGTTTCCTGGTCTGCTGTAAGTCGGCCAGAGTGGATTCCAACGTTGCCCGGATACTTTCGTAATCTTTAGCAGCTTCTTTCTCGAAGTAGCTATCGGCATCTTCATCGATGGTAATCGTAACGATCTCACTGAGGCCAAACTGCGGTCCTTCCCTGTTGCCGGGCAGGTTATCGGTCACTTTTAATCGTAGTGTGAGGACACGAATTCCAGAGAGATCGAATTGCGAGAGATTAAACGGGTGATTCGCTTCCACGTAAGCTGGATCGAGCGAGTCGGGCAAGGCCACTTTTAAGGGTGCTCGTTCTTTTCCATCGGTGGTTGTGAGCAATTCGACTTGAGCGACCCCATAGTCGTCGGTCGCCAGGTAGCTAAGGGGCAGGCTGTCGGTTGATTTCATTTCCAATCGTTTGGCCAACGGTTTAACGATTTTCACCTCGGGGGGCTGATCTTTGATGGCCCTGATCGTGTATTCCTGGGGCCAGCTGACGAAACCGTGTTTATCTTCCAGCCGCAAGGTCCAGACTCGGCCACCGATCATCTCCCTGGTTAGCGCAACCTGCCAGCGACAAACACTCTGTTTGCTCTCTTTTGCCGTAGTAATCTTCCCGTTCTGCGGTGGCAGACCATCGACTTGCAGGCGTGCCACTTTGAGCTTTGTATTGGAATGCACCGTCACGGTCACTTGCGTGCCAATAAGCCCTTCAATACGACCCTCGAATTTATCATCCTTACGGGTCCCTTGTCCGGTATAGGCCGGGTACTGGTATTCGACTTCCAGCTGTTCCACTTCTGGACGCGGAACGACTGTCACCTTGTAAAATCGGCTTAAGCCACCTCCCGCATGGACTCGATATCGAAAACCTTCGTCCACCACAGGCAAGCTGAACGAGAAGCGTGGGTTGCCATCAGCATCGGCGGACATATCAATCATACGATCACTTGATTCAGACTGACTGCCTCGATGTCGCAACAGGCGAGCACTACGTACTCGGTCGTCCTTGACAGTCACTTCGACACGCAGTGAATCTCCTCGGGCGAGGACAATATCCTGCGGGATAATGACCATGTCTGTTTCGCGCACGTTACCGATATCGGCAAACGGCACCATGATGCGGTTCACCAGTCGGGAAGTCGATTCTGGCCAGAGGACCCAGGCAAACAACAACAAGGCTGCCGTGGAAAGGACTGCAACCAGGTATTTGCGAACGGTATCAAAGCTAAACTCCCGTTCCGGCACAACGATGGTTGCCTGCCCGGTAGCTTCTTTCGCCAATTCGGCGATCATGAGTTCCGATCCTCTCAATTCGGGCGCATCGGGACTGCTGAGCAGTTCCACGGCTGAACTGAGTCGTTCTTCTAACTCGGGATGCCGGGTTTCAATTAAGCGGGCGATCCCTTGCAGGGTAAAAGTGCGTGCCAACGGACGAATCAAGAACCAGTAACCCGTTGCCAGCACACTTGCCAGCGCTGCCAGCGATAAGACCCAGCGTCCGGTCGAGGAAAAGATGGTGATGGTTGCGTCCACAGCCATAGCGACCAGGAGTGCTCCCAGGGTAGCTGCCATAACGGCCAGTAGCCCACGAACTATGGTCACCAGTCGCGCTCGACGGATTAGTGCCTGTAGTTTCTTGACAATGGGCTGGGGAACACGGCTAAGATCGCGGTCCATCGTAAGGCTACTCATATCAATCCTCCACGTTTTCGAATGACCCACTCAATCGTGAGCAAGAGAACCATCACCGCCAACAGCGGCCAGGCATCCCAAAGAGTTTCACGCGTCTGTTCAGTATAGCGTCGAGTCCCGCTACCAAAAAAGTCAAGAACATCGGCAGCCTGATCTGCCTCCACAACATTACCCCCCGAAAGGTGGGTTAAATAGGCGAGAGCTTCTCGATCGGCCGTTGGCTCGAGCAGTTCTTTACTATTCACTTGTGGCGAAAGTACGGTAATTGCAATCTCGACAGCCTCTTCTTCGTCAACTGCCAGCACTTCAGCCGCTCGGGGACTGTCCAAGAC
>JAYGDG010000403.1:0-3083 GCA_046583015.1 Pirellulaceae bacterium
GTTCCCTGGCCGCTCGGCTTTCCATCCGGTGCCTGGTTGTTGCGGTCACGGTCATTCTTCATACTGATTTCACTCTCTCAAGAAGTCGTGAGGGGGGGGTGGCATAGCCGAGCACCTCTGAAGGGTCAACAGACGCGATTGTGATGAGTCGGTAAGCGTCTGCAAAAATTGAATCGGCGGGCCTATTATGGTGCTCATTATACTGGCTGCAGTGAATTCCGTCGCCCGCCCAGCAGGTAATTTGGGTAACCAAGTGCTGTCTGTCGGCATCTCCCTTGTTTGCAACTGTTAGCCTCCTTAAAATGTTATAGTCTGGCCGCTTACAGCCACGGCAGGTTCCCCTGCTAACTCTCAAGAAGTCCTTCCAGTACGGTTTCTGCCGATGACTACGGATGTACGCAATGTCGCGATTCTAGGTTCGACCGGGAGCATCGGTCGTAGCACCCTGGAGGTAATTGCCCAGTCCGAGGGACGTTTGCGGGCCATGGGTCTGACCGCTCACCACAGCCTGAGTGAACTGGAACAGCAGGCCTGTCAAAATCAGCCCCGCTGGGTCGTTGCTACCGACCGTCAAGAAGCGGAGGCTTATGGCTGGAGCCAGTTGCCCGCGCAGACGCAATTGCTCACCGGTAGCGAGGGAATCGAAACGCTTGTTTCTGATCCCGAGATTGATGTGGTGGTGGCGGCAATTGTCGGTAGTGCGGGATTGCGAGGGACTTGGGCAGCCCTGGAAGCGGGTAAGACGGTCGCCTTGGCCAATAAAGAATCGCTCGTGATGGCGGGGGCTCTGGTGATGGAGTTAGCCCAGCAGCGGGGAGCCACGATTCTGCCCGTTGATAGTGAACACAGCGCGGTATTTCAATTGTTGCATCAATCGGGACGAGCTGGCCTCAAGCGAATCATTTTGACCGCCAGTGGCGGTCCTTTTCGTGATTATACGCCAGCCCAGTTGCAGGATGTCTCGGTAGCCGATGCGCTGAACCATCCGACCTGGCAGATGGGACCCAAGATAACCGTCGATTCTGCCACCATGATGAACAAGGCCTTGGAAATCATCGAAGCACGCTGGTTATTTGATTTGCCGGTCGAAAATATCGATGTGGTGATTCACCGGCAATCGATTGTTCACTCACTGGTTGAATTCGAGGATGGCTCGAGTATCGCCCAATTAAGCCCCCCGGATATGAAATTGCCTATTCAATACGCCCTCTCTTATCCTGACCGCTGGCACTCGTCACGGGAGAAAATGGATTTTTCGCAGCCGTTCCAACTCGATTTTGAGCCCCCGGATCCGGACAGGTTCCCAGCCCTGGAGTTGGGCCGCGAGGTGGCTCGGCAGGGTGGAACGGCGGGAGCGGTGCTCAATGCGGCTAACGAAGCTGCGGTTGCCGAGTTTCTAGCAGGCAGGCTAGAATTTAAAAATATTGTTCCGGCATGTCGTGTCGTGTTGGATCACCACGAGTTTGACGCACGTCCGACGTTAGAGCAGCTGGAAAAGATTGACGTGTGGGCCCGGAAGGAGACAACGCGGTGGAATTCTGTTTAGTACTTAGTTCAGTGGCTGGCTCGATAGCCCTCTTTTGGACCATCCTAAAAGTTGCCGGTGGCTTGGGATTCGTTATCTTTGTTCACGAATTAGGCCACTTCCTGGTTGCCAAGGCATGTGGCGTCAAGTGTGAGAAATTTTACGTCGGTTTTGATGTGCCCATTAAAATAGGCCCGCTCCGCTTGCCACGCACACTCTGTAAGTTTCAGCGTGGGGAAACCGAATACGGGATTGGCATCATTCCGCTCGGTGGATACGTGAAAATGCTCGGCCAGGATGACAATCCGGCCAACTACCAGAAGGAAGCAGAACGGATTCGAGTTGCCAACGACGGGGAAAGTGCTCAAGCGGATGAAGCAACCCCAGAAACAACTCAGCAAACAACCGAGACGGCGCCGGTCGGCGAGGAACCGAATACCGCTGAGCGTACCGAGGGCGAGGGAGCAGGCAGTGAGGACCAGGAAGGGACCGAGTTAATCCTCGATCCCCGCAGTTTTCCTGCCAAGAACGTCCCGCAGCGGATGGCGATTATCTCGGCAGGCGTGGTGATGAATCTGATCTTTGCCGTGATCTTCGCTGCCATTGCCTATCGTATTGGCGTTAAGTATACGCCTTGCATCGGTGGGATCTCGATGGGAAGTCCCACCTGGGAGGAGGGCTGGCAGTCGGGTGATCAAATCATCGCCATCGGCGATCACGACCCCAACGAACATCTCAGGTTCAAATGGGATCTGGCTCAAAATGTCTATGCCAGTGCGGGCGGCAAAACGGTCCGGCCCATTAAACTGACACGGCGCAACCGCCAGGGGCAAGTGATAACGAGTGAAGTGACCGCCTCGACCACTTTGAAGCAAGAGTTCGGGCACGTTACGATTGGCATTCGGCCACCAGCATCCACGGTCCTGGCACCAGAAACACCCACTTGGAAACACCGCGTGGCTGGCCAGACGAAAGAACCCCTGCTGAGTGGAGATCGCGTCGTGGCAATTGATGGCCAGTCGCTGGCACGAGATGATCAAACTCAGCAGTATTGGCTACATGACCTTTCGGAAAAGCTGGCTGCCAGGGTTTCCCAGCCCGTGGTCCTGACCGTGGAACGCTCGGCAACCGACGATTCACAGAAAAAGCGGATTGATATTACCGTGGCACCGGCGTCGATGGTCCACCTGGGCCTGGTGATGGAAATGGGGCCCATTACCGCTGTTCAAAAAGGATCAGTGGCCGGGAAGGCAGGACTTCGTAAAGGAGACGTCTTACTGAAAATTAACGGGAAAGAAGTGGATGATCCACTGACGTTGCCAGAACAACTTACCGCTCTGACGGGAAAGGCAGTCGAACTTGAAGTCCTACGCGAAGGTGGCGCCGTCACGATCGTGCCAATTGAGTCCTTGCCAGAAGAGAACTATCACCCCTACATGGGGCCGGCCGCGACTATCGGGCTGCAGTCGATCGGCATCGCCTACCAGGTTCGTTCGGTCGTGGCCCGTGTGCTGGATGAGAGCCCTGCTGCCGAGCAGGGACTTGCAGCTGGTGACGA
>JAYGDG010000534.1:0-2939 GCA_046583015.1 Pirellulaceae bacterium
TGCCGGCATTGCCTTGCCTGGAGACGGTCCGGTTCATCCACGGTTTTACGGGGCATTTCCCCGCAAGATTCGCCGCTTCGCGCTGGATCGTAAAATAATTTCTCTGGAGGAAGCCATTCGAGTTTCAACCTCGCTGCCGGCCAGTATCCTGCAACTGGAGGGGCGCGGCGTGGTTCGCCCGGGAGTACATGCGGATCTTGTTGTCTTTGATCCACAGCGGATTCATGATCGCGCCGACGCTTTCAAACCCCATCAATACAGCGAGGGGACCAGTTACGTGCTGATCGGGGGTGAGTTGATCGTGGAGAAAGAGCGATTGCTCGGTAACCTGACCGGACAGGTCCTGACTCGCACCGGTGCTCGTGCTCCTGAAGCGAAACAGCCTGCTCCCTGAGCCGATTACTGGTTGTCCAGTGGTTTGATGGGAAAGAACTGCGACGTTGTGTGCTGCTCGACCATCAGCTTGCGTATTTCCGCGACCACGTCCGGATGATCTGCTGCCACGTCCTTGGATTCAGAAATATCCTTGTCCAGGTTGTAGAGCTCAATATTCAGAGGCGCCGGGTTATTTTTTCGCAGCAGGTTTTGCCTTACGCCTTTCCAAGGTCCATACCAGACCGCCTGCTGGCCCCCGTAACCGGAGAACTCCCGGTACAGGAAGGGGCGAGGTGCCTGCTGTTTGGAGAGGAGTGTGTTGGCGATACTGATGCCATCGAGTCCCGCGGGGGTCTTGTTACCGCGGCCAATCAAGTCGAGCAGGGTCGGCAACCAGTCCTCGAATCCCGTGACAAAATCACTTTGGCTGTTGGCCTTGATTCTTCCGGGCCAGCGCACGATTAGCGGCACCCGCACACCACCTTCGTAAAGTGATCCCTTGAGGCCTCGCAGCGGTTTGACACTCTCGAAAAAGTCATAGTCCACTTCCAGCTTCAGATGCGTGGTGCCGTTGTCAGAGGTGAAGACGACAATCGTGTTTTCTTCCAGTTGTAGTTCTTTGAGCAGGTTCAGGACGCGGCCGATGTAGGTGTCCATGCGGGTAATCATGGCGGCATAGGCGGCCCGGGGCGTAAAGTGGGGCGTGTAGCCATAGCCTTTGCCACGGGTAAAGGGCGGGTCGTTCCATTTTTTTGCCAGGTAAGGTTTGAGCTGTTCGTCCGGCACGTGCAGGGCGACGTGAGGAATCACAGTTGGATAGTAGAGAAAGAAGGGACGATCCTTGTTCTTGCGAATGAAGGCCAGTGCCTGCTCGTTGATGCGATCCGGTGCGTAGTCCTGGCCTTTAAAAATGTCATAGCTGCGCGGATTAGCGGGATCGGCCCCCTTTGCCAAGGAAGCATGACCGGGTATGGGAGGGTTGTTCTTTAGATCGATCCGCTTCTTGTTGCTCCACAAGTACGACGGGTAATAGCTGTGGGCATGCCGCTGGCAGTTGTAGCCAAAAAAACGGTCAAATCCCTGGTGCACCGGATCTCCTTCGGAGCCGGGTGATCCGAGTCCCCATTTGCCAAAGGCCCCGGTCGCATAACCGGCAGCTTTGAGGGCTTCGCCAATCGTTATTTCCGAGTCGGGAATCGGTCGCTGACCTTCCGGCTTCACTTCGCCGTTGTTTCGTATCCAGGCATGGCCCGGGTGCCGACCGGTCATGAGGACACAGCGTGAGGGTGCGCAGACTGCATTGCCAGAATAATTCCGGGAAAACCGCATTCCCTGGGAAGCCAGCATGTCCAGGTGTGGTGTTTGAATCAGTTTTTGTCCATAGGAGCCAAGTTCGCTGTAGCCCAAATCGTCTGCCATGATGAGGACGATATTGGGATGCTTGGCATCGGCTCCCTGAGTGGCTGAAAAGAGGAAGGAGATGGCAAGGAGAAATCCAGCCAGGATTCGCGTAATGGTCATGACAATATGCTCCAGGAGACCAGCAAGTGGCAGAACAAGGAAGAGGTTAGTGGCTTATTATACCCGCAAATCAGGGCCCGCTCGAGCCATCGGCAACACGCGTTAAGCTCTCACCGAGAATCGAAGGGCACCAGTGTTTTTCAATATGTTCAATGATCAATTCGACGCCCCGCACGTGGCTGACATGTGGCTTGTCACGGGGATCGTAAAGCCCGTCGGTCAGGTCACGGCAGAGAACGACATTTTTCCCCAGGTACTTTTGTTGTCGAATACCAAAGGGTCGTCCCAGCACGCACATGTTGGTGTGGACTCCCATCAGGACGATGTTCTTGCGCTGTTCCTGCTCCAGGAAATTAAAAATTTCCTGGCCGTTGTGACTCACGCCGTCGTAGCCAATCATCTTAATTGCCGGGTGCTGGTGCCGGTCAGAATCGGGATGCGGCTTGGGATCGGGGTCATCACAACCGGTAACGTTGGACGTGCCACGTTTGACATTGTCCACGATCGGCAGTGGTGACTCGAATTTCGGGTTCAGGTAACACCAACCCTGGATCGGAACCGGCGGCTTGGTGTAGGCAGCTTCCTTCATCCGCTGGCGGTAGGGTGTATCCTCGTAGTACTTGACCCCACTGCTGGGAGCATGGATGATCACCGCTCCGTGATCGCGTGCCAGCGAGATGACGCGGTTCATGCGTGGTGCCATCCGATCGACTCGCATGGCTGCCAGTTTGCAGGGATGGTCTGCCCACATATCGCAGATGATGATGGCGGTCTCGGATGCTTTCCAAGGGGTTGTTTCTTCGATCAGTTTGAAGGAATCCCCCTGTTTTTTTCGCCGACGCCACTTAATTTCAAAGGTCCCTGGAACCGCCGGTACGGTGCGGCTGGTCGGCCCATCTGCAGCATGCAACATGCTCGTGGCACCAGTTGCGAGTGCGGTGCTTACCGTTCCTTGTAAAAGAACCTGCAGGGCGTCACGGCGAGTAACACTGGTTGCGTTGAACATCGATGGGACCTCCGTAAGAATGTGATCTGGGGCTGGT
>JAYGDG010000052.1:0-3441 GCA_046583015.1 Pirellulaceae bacterium
ACCGAAATGGCCAACGTCGCCCGGCAACACCCCGAAATCACGCAACGACTAAAGGAATTGCATGAGAAGTGGCTAGAGGAAGTAACGCAGCAGTAACGCTTGACAATCTTCCCCTGCATAAGTGAAAACCGTTTTATCGTAACCAACAAGAGAAACTTAGTCTGTTCAACAACAGAAAGGCAAAACCATGACGCACCTGCTTCGAAAAACACTTCTGGGCTGTGGAATCCTCTCGCTGATCCTCAGTTTTCAGACCAGCCAGGCCAACGCCGAAGAAAAAGCAACTCGATTCTTCGAGATACGCACCTATACAACACATCCTGGAAAGCTCGATGCCCTGCACGCACGTTTTCGAGATCATACGAACCGCATCTTCAAGAAACACGGCATGCAGCTAGTTGGCTATTGGACCCCGACAGACGAAGCGCTTAAGAACAACACGCTGGTCTATATCCTGGCTTACAAGGACCAGGCAGCCCGCGAGAAGGCCTGGGACGCCTTCCGCAATGACCCGGACTGGAAAAAAGCGTTCCAAGCATCGCGCGAAGATGGGCCGATCGTGAAAAAGGTCGACTCCAAGTTCCTGATGCCAACCGACTATTCGCCGATCAAGTAGGCCGCCGAGTTTAGCGTGCAGGCGTGTTAAGAGGGTTTTCGTACCAGAAAACTCCCAGGTTGTCTCGTTCCTCGCAACTAATCACATCCAAGTCCTGATCGCCATCAAGATCCAGGACCTGGATCAGATCAAATTTCACCCCTTCGAGGCCACTGATGTCGTGAGCTTGCCAGCGACTTTCGGTCACTTTTTGCCGGTAAGACATCCAGACCAGACCGGGTGCCGACCGCTTGCCACCGGTGTTGGTGTCATGGACCAGGTCCAGACGACCATCGCCGTTGATATCCGCCACCGCCACCGCCTTGCCCCAGGGAACATCGTGAGGATTTGCAATCGCGTAAGATTGCCAGCGGATCGGATCAACGGACTGGCGGCGAAAGAAAAGTAATTTTTTGTTGCGAGTGCTAGTCACTACATCGGTATGTCCGTCCTGGTCCAGATCCGCCACCGCCAGAAACATGACTTCCAGGCCATCTCCACCAATGCGATGTTCCGGCCAGGATTTCCCAGCTGCCGAAGCTGCTGGTCCAGGATTCTCCAGCCACAAAACACCCGGCCGGGCACCCTTACGGTCGGAAACCACCACGTCCTGATCCCCATCATGATCAACATCGAGTGACTCCAGCGACATGATCCAGCCAGCCTTGTAGAGCGAGTGAAATCTCCATCCAGCGACCTTCCGGGGGTCCCGGGGCGCTTGCAACCAGCCCACCGTTGCACCGCTCCCTTTGGCACCCACCAGCAGATCAACACCATGTTGACCATCAATTTGCATCGGCAGGCAGTACATCCACATCTGTTTTCCCTGGACAGCCGGTATCGGCGTCGTCGACCAGGCATCGGCAGCCAGGTATTGCCGTGGGTCTTTGGGGGCCCAGTGAATAAACACGCTCCGCACGCGCCCTTCACAGCAGCTGATCACATCATGGGAGCCATCTCCATCCAAGTCTGCGAAGACCGCATCTTCAGGAGACTTAACCTTCCCGACGGTTACTGCGGGCCAGAGGCGTTGTGACCGCTTTGGCCCCGGGTTCAGGTAGAGACGAATCACGCCACCCTCTTCCCAACCCGTCACCATGTCCTGCAGGCCATCACCGTTAACGTCTGCCATTCGGACCCCGTCAGCACCACGGGAAGATCCATCAATCGTATGGCGTTTCCAGGGCTCTGCGTGAAGACCAGGGAGACTTACCAATAACAGCCCAAACGTGATCAAAGTACAAAAGCCCGTCTTCATTCGTTTATTACTCCGTAAGTAACATGTCGCCGGGGCAGATTTACTTGGCTCCCTCAGGCGCCGGAAACTTACGCATGCGACTGTAACGCCGGTAGCTTTCAAAAATATCACCGCCGTCGAGAATACGGGGGTCCCGTGTCTGAGTCAGAAAGGCTTCCAGATCACGTTTCAGACCAGGCTCGACATCCCGCGCCGCCGAGAAACCGATAAGATTCTCCAGGCATCCTGGATCCTTGTGAATATCAAACAGCTCCCATGCTGGCCGCTTGGCAACCGACCACTGGAAAAAGGGAGCTATTCCAGGCTCATCCCAATGTTTAACCAGAAAGCTCAGCGAGGGACAGGCATCGATGTCATGATACGCTCCATGCATGGGCCCCAGTGACCCGTCGCTATTGAGCTTCTGTGGCGCACCGGCAGGCCAACGATCGGGTCGAAAGTTTCGAATCAAAAGATAACGATCCGTCCGCATGGCACGCTGTGGATACGTCCAATTCTGATACCTGGAGGAAGAGTGTCGTTCACGTGCACTGAAGACGTGGCGACGTTCCGGTTCCACCACTCCCGACTTGTCAGATTTCAGCAAGCTGGCCAGGCTCTTTCCCGTCATGGCCGGTTCCGACGGCAATCCGGCTACCTCGAGCAACGTGGGAGCGAGGTCAACAAAGCTGACCAGGTCATCAACCACCCGTCCCGGCTTTCCCTGGCCGGGCCAGCGAATAGCAAGTGGGACGTGGATCCCGTATTCGTAGCAATTTGCCTTGGCTCGAGGAAACGCCATCCCGTTGTCACCGGTTACCAGCACGATGGTATTCTCCAACTCTCCACGCTGCTGCAACAGCTGCAACATCTTGCCTAACTGACGATCAAAGTGTTCAATTTCCAGGCAGTAGTCGAGGATGTCTGATCGAATTATTTCTTGATCAGGCAAGAAAGTGGGGACTTCTACGTCAGCCAGTTTTTTACCCGCTGCCACTCCGCTGCCGGCCTCAAAGCCCCGGTGTGGTTCATGGCCGCCATACCAAAAGCAGAAAGGTTTTGCAGCCGGTTTAGCTTTGAGAAACTCCTCGAAGTTTGCCGCGTAATCTCGCTTGCTGATCCCAGACGTTGGTTTTTTTTGTAAGCTACGGCGATTGAACTCGGGACCGGCAGGATTTCGTTTGTGCCCGCCGTCTTTCCAGTTCCCTGGCCCCCAGCCCTTTCCCGTAAAACCGACAAAATATCCACCAGCTTCCAGCAGGTTCGGGTAACAGGCATACTTGGAAGAAAATGAACTCGCATGAGTACCCGCATGTTCCAACTGCCACGGATAACGGCCCGTCAGCAAGGAGGCTCGCGAAGGACTACAACCGGGCGATCCGCAAAACGCGTTACGGAACAGGACACCTTCACTGGCAATCCGGTCAAATGCCGGGGTCGCAATCGCCTTGTAACCGGCAGCCGATGTATGCCGAAACGACTGGTCATCAGAAATCGCCAACAGGATATTTAGTTGCCGTGGTGCTGCCTGCAAGAGAGTTAGCTCACCCAATATCCCTACGAACATGGTTACCAGCAGGCAGACAAGCATCTTTCGTCTTTTCATCAA
>JAYGDG010000671.1:0-3179 GCA_046583015.1 Pirellulaceae bacterium
CCCAGGTGTTCGAGTGTACGGAACTGGTGATCAACCACTCCGGCATAATCGTGCCGCTTATTCATTTGCATCATCGACATACCCAGCAGGTAGCCGGCTGCCCGGCTATGGCAGACCATGCATTCACTGCGACTCGGGTAATGCCACGTTTGCTTCCTGGGACCCGTGGCTGACTGCACCTGGTAGACGCGGTCGCGGCCGGTTTTCTCGACGAGTTCGGCTTCGGTCTGCTGATCGTTCCAGGCGTAGCTGTAGCCTACCCATTCCCCGTCCTGGCGAGTCAACAGGCGGGTCTCGATCCATTTGCGGGAAGCAGCCTGACCTTCCTTCATTTCCAGGGCGAACGATTTGACCAGCACTGTCTGGTCGGGCAGGCCCCAGGCCCGCGACTGTGTAAAATCAATCTTCGAATCGGCCTTGGGCAAAGCCAGGTAACGCTGCTTGACCGCTCCATCGGACCAGAGCGGGGCGTTAACCGAGTAGGGGATCAAGGAAGGCTGCACGACGTGCCCCGGCACTGATTTAAACAGGCCTGTCTCACTCAGCTTTCGGGGAAACGGTCTGGCCTGTTCCTGTCGGACCGAGGGTTGCAGGCGATAGAAGCCACCTGCGTCGCCGCCACGATGATCCAGGATCAGCAACTCACCATCGACGTCTGCGGCAAATGCCGAGATGGCCAGTGTGGAATCGGCAATTTCCTGGTGATACTGGATTTTCTCGCCGTCATGCCGGACGGCCCAGATCTTACCGGTCGAATAATCACCGTAAATGTAGGCGCCCTGTAGTTTCGGATACTGCTTTCCGTAGTAAACCACGCCACCGGTAAGGGAACGCGCTTCCGTGTGGTGGTGTTCGACCGTGGGCTTGGTCAGTTGCATGGGGGCCGGAGCCAGTTGCCGCTGCAAGTAAAACGGCTGGCCACCTTCGTAGACGCTCCAACCGTAATTTGCTGCCCGCTTGATCAAGTAGGCCTGTTCCCAAAGATCCTGGCCATTGTTACCTACCCAGATATGGCCCGTGCGGGCATCGACGGTCATTCGCCATGGGTTCCGCATGCCAACACACCAGGTTTCAGGCCGCAGCCCTTTTTTACCAACCAGTGGATTGTCTTTTGGAACACCATACTCTCTGCCGGCATCTGGATGATCAACATCAATGCGCAGCACCTTGGCCAGCAGATGATCAAGCCCCTGCCCGGTAATATTGTCATCCGAGTCCGAAGTGCCATCTCCCGAGGTGATGTACATCATGCCGTCATGTCCAAAGACAACGGCAGCTCCGTTATGGCCGTTGGAATCCCACTGGATAATGATCTTCTCGGAATCGGGAACAATCTTAAAAGGCGTTTCGCGTTGCATCGTGTAACGCACCACCCTCGATTTCTTCGGTCCTCCGTCGACCGCTGCATTGTCACCCAGGTACATGTAACCGTTGCTGAGAAACTCCGGATGGAAGGTAATGCTATAAGCAACGGAAGCGAGTTCCCGCAAGACTTCCAGGCTCTCATTGTTTTGCGCCTTCCCCGTACGGACCAGGCGGGCTTTGCCCGACTTGGGGTCCTGGTCGAGGATAATAAACTGGCTCGTCCCTGGCTGAAGAATGGCAAAAATGGGCAAATCGAGTTTCAGGTCCGGGTAAACCCGCTCCACCCGGTAGGGGAGGGGAGGGTCGGGCGATCCGCTGATGCGCGAGGTGGTCGCCGGGACGAATCGATCAACACCATACGGCTGAACGGCCGTTTCACTGACCGGTCCCACAAACCGCAGCGGAGAGTAATCTTCGTGGCGATGAAAATCTCGCTGGCTGAGGGGAGCTGTCGTTGAGAGTTCAGGCTCTTTGTCATTGAGCGAATAATCATAACGACACAAACTGAACTGCCACTGCTCATCAACAGCCGGGCGGCCTCCGGTACTCAACATGTCCGTCCAGGGGATCTTTCCTTCTACCGACCAGCCCTGGTCCTTGTCCTGGCGCTGGTTCAAGGTGCCTCGCAAACTAACCTTGGATTGAAGATGAAAAGCGATCTCTTTCACATGACGCTCAAAGAATCCCTTTTCCCGGCGGGGCACAAACATGTCCATCATGGTGCCAGCCGCACTGACGTGAAATTCATAGTAACCGGGACGATTGGCGGCTGGTTTAAAAAACAACTCAAAAACATCGTTGTTCCAGGTCTTTCCATCGTGCTGGCGAATGTCTGCAAACAAGTCCTGATCTTCCAGGTCGGCAAAAAAGTAGAGGTTGTCGCGATCCCACAGCAGGCGAGCTCGTGTGGCAGCCCGAGCCAGAGGCGCCTGGTCTTTAAGCCACGGCAAATAGAACCCTTCAATCAGCTGGGCTTTTTGCCAGGCCGCATCACTGGCCAGGCCATCGATAAGAATCGGCCCATCCGCCCAACGACACTGGAACTGCTTCGTCTGCTTGGCCTGGACTCGTTCCAACTCAGCAGCCATCGATGGAAAGGAGAACCAGCAAAGACCCGTTACCAGTAAGAGTGCTGCTAACATCGCGACCGATGGTCTGCTGGTTCCTCTTTGCTCCCTTGCCCCGTAGCTCATGCGTCGGTCTCCTAACCACGTGCGCTAACTGTTTGATGGCGAGCATTATCTCACAACGAGCAAATTAAGCCAGCTAACGGAAACCTATTCTGACTGCTTAGCCAGCAACTAAAACCGTCATTATTCAGGGGCTTCGTTCTCTCCGCTGCAGTTTGTCACGGTGCTGACCGTCGAAACAGGCGATTCGGCTTGACCGTCTCGGGTGGGGGGGTAAGCTGAGGGTATTGTGTGCGAATTTCAATTCCGGTCGCCAGGGAGTTTGATGATGAAATTGCCACCGAAATGGATGTTCTTTTTTACCATCCTGTTCTTCGCCACTCAGGCTCAATCGCCAGCTGGCGACTATTTCCTCACCATCGGCGGCGGCTATGCCCCGACCGGAAATCAAATCTCCCTGGAAAAGAACGTCCAGCTATTCCAACAGCTGGTCCAGGAACGGTTTCCCAACAACCCTTCGCACACGGTCCTTTTCAGTGACGGTAAGAGCCCGGGTCGTGACCTGCAGTATCGGGATCCCACGCTCGTAATCCCCCCGGTGAATCGCATCCTGGCCCAAATCTTCGGCAAGGAGGGTGATTTGGCCTACCAGTACCGCAGTCACCAGGTCAAAGACGTGGCTGG